>DATECV010000161.1:0-12305 GCA_035286725.1 Dehalococcoidia bacterium
ACGCGCCCGTTCGACACGAGGTCCAGCGTGGCGATGCGCTCGGCGATGCGAGCCGGCGGATTGTACGCCGGCGGCAGCAACACAATGCCGTGGCCCAGGCGGATGTTCTTCGAGCGCTGCGACGCGGCGGCAAGGAACACCTCCGGCGCCGACGAGTGCGAGTACTCCTCCAGGAAGTGGTGCTCGACCTCCCACGCGTAGTCGATGCCTAACTTGTCAGCCAGTTCGACCTGGTCCAGCGCGTCCTGGAACAACTTCAGCTCACGCCCGTCGTCCCACGGCCGCGGTAACTGATGTTCGTAGAAGATGCCGAATTTCATGCTCCACTCCTTTACGATCCACGGGGGGACACAGATCTCACAGAATTAGCGGTTCAGTTGACCATCCGCTTCGATTCGATTCTCTTTCCGCCGAAGTTCAGCAGGAGACCACGGCGGTAGCCGGTCGCCTTCAGGTAATTGATGAGTTGCGACTGCTCTCTCGTTGTTAGGACGGCGAGTGCCTTGAGCTCGACGATGATGTCCCCGTAACAGACAAAGTCGGCTCGATATGAGCACGGCAGTAGATCTCCCTTGTACGAGATGGGAAGCGCGACTTCGTGCTCGAAAGGGATGCTCATCAGGTTGAACTCGATCTTGAGCGCCTCGTGGTAGACCGGTTCCAGGAAGCCTGAGCCCATGTGACGGTGCACTTCTATCGCGGCGCCGATGATCGCGAAGGTCTGAGAATCACGGCTACCATTCGATCCGAGATCTAACCCTTCTGTGCCTTCTGTGATCTCTGTGGATCGATCCATTTCGTTCACCGTCCGCCCGTGACGCCGCCCGACTTCACCAGCAGGTCCTCCAGCTCGGCCTGCCACTCCAGGGCTGCGCGTCGCCTCTCCGGCGTATCGGCCAGTTCTTCGTAGATCGCCTGCCCCCACCGCACGTGCCGCTCTTCCTCGAGCAGGATGTGTTCGAGGATACGCACCGTCGGGGCGTCGCAGACCTGATCGGTCATCTGCGCGTGGTGCCGGTAGTACACGCACAGGTGCGTCTTCAGCACGCGGTACAGCCCCACCAGCCGCAGCAGCTGGTCGCCCTGGAGCTGCAACGTCTCCACGAACTTCAGGAACTGCTCGTTCGGTGGCTCCGCCTTGTTCGACCAGCGCAGCGTCGGAGGGACGTCGAGCGCCAGCTCCTCGGTCACCCGTACCTCCGGCAGCCGCTGCCCCAGCCAGAAGGAGTGGATCGAGTCCTCATAACAGTGCTCGCCCAGCGCGAACTTCACCTTGATCAGCGGCATCGACGATGCCCAGCCGCTCGCGGTGGTCATACAGACGTTTTCGGCGAACTTGTAGTGGATCAGGCGTCGCGCGTTCTCGTCGACCGAGAACGCGCCGCCGACCGTGCGTGGGTCGATCGCCAGCTCAGGCACCTGCTGGTACTCCTTCGTGCAATTTCTGCAGCGTCCGCGCGATGATGGCGTCGCGTTCCAGCTTCATCGCCCGCTGCGCCCCCGCGTGCTGCTTCGCCTTGTCCTTGGCCGCGGCCAGCTTGTCGGGCGCAACCGCGTAGTCGGGGACGGCCTCGATGCAGTCGACAGGGCACACCGGCGTGCAGATGCCGCAGTCGATGCACCCGTCCGGTTCGACGACGTGCGTGCGGTGACCGGTGGAGAAGTACTTGATCGTCTCCGTCGGGCACACGCGCCTGCACCACCCGCAGTTGATGCATTTCGAGAGGTCGATCGCGACGACAGCCATGTTCCCTAGCCCAGCGCTGACGTCGCGCGTGTCATCTCCTCGGCGAAGAAGTCGCGCAGCTCTTCGCTCTGCTGCCCGGACAGCCGGGCGCGGAACCCTTCCGCCAGCGCGTGTACCCGCAGCGCCTTGCGCTCTTCCTCGGGATTGTCCTCGGTGAGCTGTTTCACGAAGAAGTCACCGATCGCCGTGTGCGTGACCTCGTCAGCCCAGTTGTAGTCGTAGCAGTGCGCCATCAACTGGTCGCCGATCTTCTCCGCGACCTCCGATGTCTCCTGGAACAGCGTCAGCGCGCCGCCCTCCAGCGACACGTTGGTCATCGAGAGGCTCACGACCGGCTCCCGCATCAACTGCTCAGCCTGTGCGCCGAATCCCGCGGTCAGCGGCCCCTGCGTCGTGACGCCGGGCGGCGGCGCTCCCCCGGCCAGCGTGTCCGGGTAGTCGCCGATCTGGCCTCCGTACGACTCGATGAGCCCCTTCGCCAGCCAGGCGTGGCGCACCTCGTCCCACGTCTGCCGCGCCATCGCCATGATCAGCGTCTGGGGCACCGGCCAGTCCTGCCATTCCACGACCTTGCGGCTGAACGCGTCGATGCCCGCGAACTCCGCGCTGGCGATGCCGCTGACCAGCGCCTTCTTCAGCTCCACGTCCTTGGGGGACGTGCGGACCATCTCCCGCATCGTGAACAGATCCTGGTAGAGGTTGGCGTCGCCGATCTTCTTGTCCAGCTCACGCTTCTCGTCGTCGGAAATCCACATCACGGGTCTGTATGCCGGCTCCCGGCACGACGGCGTCTCCCGGATCTTCTCGGCAAACGTGCTCATCTCGCTCCTCCGGCCTGTGGCCCCGATGGGCCTCGAACGTGAATCAGCAGTTGAATGTTCGGAAGCCGTTCGACTATACTCCGGCCAGAATACTTTTGTAAAGGGCAAATATTTCAGGAGAGGCAAGAAACTGGAAGCACCCGCGTCCGTTGAAGATCTGCCCGCCCGCACCGTGGAATTGGGTCGCGAACTGGGCATTGCGGAAGAACGCGTCGAGCGCCTTGTGCGCGTGGCCGTGGCCTATGGAGACGCCGTCGGCATCATCGACGTGCTTCGGATCGAGGGCTGGTCAGAGGACGGACTCACGATTCCGCAGATGCGGCTCCTCTGGGCGCTCCGCGATGAAGACGGCCTGCCGGTCGGTGCGCTTGCCGAGCGGTTGGGCGTGAACCCGTCCACGATCACCGGACACGTCGACCGCCTGGTGCGGCAGGGTCTCGTGCGCCGCGAGGAAGATCCCACCGACCGGCGGATCGTGCGGAACTACCTCACGGAGGAAGGCGCCGTGACAGTCGGCGCCATGCGTCACTTCGTGGGCGCCTACCTGATCAACATCCTCAAGCGGCTTTCAGATGAGAAGCTGGAGCGGCTCGAGCAGGCCCTCGCCGATCTCAATCACGCCGCCGTTGAAGCGCGACACGCCGCTACGTAAAGAGGGGACGAGAGCCGGCTACTTCGCCAGCGTGCGCTCCGCCCGTTCCGGCAACAACGGCCATACGATCTCCGTGCGCCACCGCGACGAGTCGGGATGGTCGCGAGGGTCCGTCACATAGAACTCCCACGGCTCGCCGTCGGGCTTACGTCCGCTGTTCTCCATCCAGTACGTCAGCGCCTCATACGCTGCCCACAGACGGCTGTACGGTCCCACGTGTATCGTGGTGACCACTTCCCCGCCGGGCAACTCGCTGGCGACGATGTCATCTCTTCCGGCAACCGCGTACGGTAGTTGCACGCCGGCTTCCAGCGCGATCGTTCCATCTTCGAGCGAAGAGTATCGCGTAAAGGGCGGCCCGGAGGGCGTTACACCGTTGGTCTCCGCGTGGACCCATGCGGCGGTGAGTGCGTCTGCAAGCGCGTCGCGGATCTGATCGCGGGTCGCCCGCGTGCGGACGAGGAGCACGGGAACGCTCGAAACCTCCCGCACGTGAATGTCGTAGGCCAGAGCAGCACCCCCCACCCGCGTCACCGCGCACCCTCAGCCACAGGTACCTTCGTCCGTTGCGAGCGTATCACTGTTGATGCAGGCAATGATAGTGCCAGACCACCGGCGAGCACAATTTCTTGGACGAAATGCGCAGCGTATACGCAGAACCGACTGGTTGGTGGCTGAAAGGGAAGATCGAACGATTCGGCCTCGGCGCGTCCGGCGTCCCGCCGTCGCCTCGTCGGCGGATCCCGCGTAAGGCGAGCCTAACGCCTGAGGGAAAGCGCCGGCATAGGTGCATTCGGCTCTAGTATCGTCCTCGCCGGCAGAGCGGCGGTCGGCCTGCGGCGAGTTCATCCGCCGGAGGCAGCCTCGCTCATCCCGAACGCGTCGAGCTGCGACTGAAACGCGGCCACATCATGCGAGTAGACCAGCAGGTCGTGCTTCTGACCCGTGCGATCCTTCACATGGTCCCGCAGCAGTGCCTCCGCCTTGAAACCGAGCTGTTCGAACGTCGAGATCGCGCCCTTCTGGTCGATCGTCATCTGCGCGACCATCTTCTCGATCCCGCGGTCCAGCGCCTGCGCGAAGATCGCTTCCGTCAGCGCCCGCCCCAGCCCCTGGCCCCGCATCTCGCCGCTGATCAACACACGCAACTCGCCCACGTGCTTCGACCATGGCGTGTTGCTGAAGTGCAGGCTGCCGTAGCCGAAGATCCGGCCGTCGCGCTCCGCGATGATCGTCACGATCTGATCGGCTTCGATGTTGTCCATCCACGTCGCCACCACCCCGGCGTCGGTGATGTCCGTCCGGAGGAACAGCAGGTCGTGGTCGGAGAGCGACTGCGTGAACGCCAGGAACTCCGCGATGTCTTCCCGGCCCAGCCGCCGGAGCTTGATCGCGCTGCCGTCTTCGAGTTTCGCTTGCCGTGGAAGGGTAAGCGATCCGTTCGTGTTCATACAGACCGCACCGAAAGCCACTCGTTGATCTTCGGCCACAGCCGCAAGATCGCGTTGGGCCCCGCGACGAGGCTGACGTGTCCACCCTTCAGCAAGACATCCTCCTTGTCGTCACTGCCCACCACCGATGTGACATCCTTCGTCGCCTCGTAGGGCGCGATGTGGTCGTGCTGGGCCATCGCGTTCAGGATCGGGCAGGTAATGAGCTTCGGGTCCACCCGCCGTCCGCCCAGCTCCAGCTCGCCCTTCACCAGCTTGTTCTCCCAGCTCAGCTCCTTCGTCGTCTGCCGGAAGCATTCGCCCGGGAACGGGATCTGGTCGCTCGTCCACTTGTTCATCAGCCGGTACTGCTTCACGTACAGGTCGTTCCACAGGTTGTCCCACAACCGCACATACGCCACCAGCCGATCCACCGGCCGCAGCAGCTCGAACGAGCGGTACATCATCTCCGGCGGAATGTTCCCCAGCGTATCGACGATGCGGTCGACGTCGAACCAGCGGCGGTCCGTCCACTGCTTGAACAGCCCCATGCCGTCGAAGTCCACGGGACAAGCGATCGTTACCAGGTTCGCCATCGGCGCGCCCGCGTTCACGCCGCCGTACAGGATCGAGAGTAGCCCGCCCATGCAGTAGCCGACGAACGACACGTCCTTCTCGCCCGTCTCCTCCTGGATCTTTTCGATGCACGACGGGATGAAGTCCATCGTGTAGTCTTCCAGCTTCAACTTCTTGTCTTCCGGGCGCGGGATGCCCCAGTCGATCATGAAGACGTCGTACCCGTTCTTCAGCAGGAACTCGACGAAGCTGAATCCCGGCGTCAGGTCCAGGATGTACGCTTTGCTGATCAGCGACATCACCAGCACCACGGGAACGCGGTACACCTCGTCAGACATCGGGTGGTAGTGATAGAGCTGCATCGTGCCGCGACGGTAGATCACGTCGCGCGGCGTCTTGGCCACCTCCGGCTCGTCGCGGTTCAGCAGCACGTCGATCCCGCGCTGAGCGCGCGCGATCGTGCGTTCGACTTCCTTCGTGACGATGTCACCGATGTTGGCAGGCTCGTGTGCGGTCTGAGTAGTCACGATGTCACGCCTCCACTCACGACCGGCGGGGGCTGCCGCCGGAATCCGGCAGCTTGCTCGCGGCGTGCCAGAAGTATGCCACAGCGGACGCGCCTTGTTGAACTGCCATGTGTCCCTCGGTGGCCTACTGCTCCGCCATCGCGATCCGTTCCTCCGCCGCCGGGTCCCGGTACGGCGTTCCCGACACGTCGACGATGAGCCGGTGCAGCGTCCCCGTGAAGGTGAAGGGCGCGGCATAGCTTCGCGACACCGGCAGCCCGCCGTCATAGCCCACGCAGAACCCCTCGCCGGCCAGCGAGATGCGCAGCGGCACCGTGCGCGGGATCTCCCCCTCCCCCGCATTCTCGCCATTGATGTACAGCGTGCCCGCTCCCCGGAATCGGTCCGCCGCCTTGAACTCGAACCCCAGCGTCACGCGCCCAGCCGGGATCGCACGCGAGGACGAGATCGTGTATTCCTGCACCCCCACGTAGTTGTGGACGTAGTGCAGTCGGCCGTCGCGGACGTACAGCGCATATCCGCCGAAGTACGCGCCGTGCGCCACAAGCACCCCCTCCGCCCCGCCCGCCGGGATCTCGACCTCGGCCGTGATGAAGTGCGAGCGGCCTCGCAGGTTGGGCGCGATCGATTCCGGCAGCGAGCCGCCGCCCGGCCGATACGCGAACCGCTCGCGCTTCGGCGCGCCCGACGGGATCTCACCTCGGAACGGGCGATTGTCTATTGGCAGGACGTTGTACTTCCCCGCCTCCGCCCACCACCGGTCGATCATCTCGCGCAGCTTCTGTGGGTGCTCCTGCGCCAGGTCGTTGCACTCCGAGATGTCCTCTGCGACGTGGTACAGCTCCCACACGTCGTCGTCGAACGGCTTCGTCGCGTCGCTGCCGTCGTACGCCACGCCGATGATGGGGTGGAACGTCACCGCCTTCCATCCTTTGTGGTAGATGCCGCGGCTGCCCATCATCTCGAAGTACTGCGTCTCGTGCGGGGACGGCGACCCCGCCTCATCGAACGAGCTGCGGAAGCTGACGCCCTCCATCGGCTTCGATGCCACCCCATTGATGTCCGCCGGCGCCGCCGCGCCGATCGCGTCCAGCACCGTCGGCGTGATGTCGATCGCGTGCGTGAACTGCCGCCGCACCTCCCCCTTTACACCGATCCCCTTCGGCCAGTGCACGATCATCGGGTCCAGCACGCCGCCTTCGTGCGTCTCGCGCTTCCAGCGCTTCAGCGGCGTGTTTCCCGCCCAGGCCCAGCCCCATGGGTAGTGGTTGTAGTGCAGCGGACCGCCCAGCTCGTCCATCGCCGCCAGGTTGTCCGCGATGCTCTCCGGCACGGCGTTGAAGAACCGCATCTCGTTCACCGAGCCGTGCGGCCCGCCCTCCGCCGACGCGCCGTTGTCCGAGATCAGCACGATCATCGTGTTCTCGAGCTCGCCCATCTCCTCCAGGAACTCGATAAGTCGGCCCACCTGGTCGTCCGTGTGCGAGAGGAAGCCGGCGAACACCTCCATCATCCGCGCGTACACACGCTGCTCGTCGGCAGAGAGCGTCTCCCACGCCTTCACCCAGTCCGGCCGAGGCGAAAGCTGTGTGCCCGGCTGGATGATCCCCTCACTGAGCTGCCGCTGGTACACGCGCTCCCGCCAAGCGTCCCAGCCAGCGTCGAAGCGGCCCCGGTACTTCTCGATCCACTGACGCGGCGCCTGGTGCGGCGCGTGGCACGCGCCCGGACAGTAATAGAGGAAGAACGGCTTGCTCGGATCCGCCGCCCGTAGGTCCCGGATGAACTCGATCGACTTGTCCGTGATGTCCTCGGTGAGGTGGTACCCCTCCTCGTACGTCTTCGGCGGCGACACCTCGTGGTTGTCGTACACCAACGCCGGTGTGTACTGGTGCGTCTCCGCGCCGATGAACCCGTAGAACCGCTCGAAGCCCCGGCCCAGCGGCCAACGGTCGCGCGGCGCGCCCATGTGCATCTCGTTCGTGGGCGTCAGGTGCCACTTGCCGACGGCGTACGCCGCGTACCCGTTCCGTGTCAGGATCTCCGAGATGAACGCGCTGCTCTTCGGGATCTGCGCCGTGTACCCCGGATACCCCGATGCCAGCTCGATGATCGTCGCCATCCCGTTCGAATGGTGGTTCCGGCCGGTCAGCAGGCACGACCGCGTCGGCGAGCACAACGCCGTCGTGTGGAAGTTCGTGTACCGCAGCCCCTGCCGCGCCAGCCGGTCCATCTGCGGCGTCTCGATGTCGGAGCCGTAACAGCCGAGCTGCGCGAACCCCACATCGTCCAGCACGACGTAGACCACGTTGGGCGCACCGTCGTGCGCCCGCTGCGCCTCCGGCCACCAGGGCTTCGACTCCCGGTAGTCCCGCCCGATGACGCCGGCGAACTCGCCGTTCTCAGGCATACGACCTCCCTGCCCGCATGGGCGTGCATCGCTCCCGCGCCGGTGAGCGCCAGTTTCGGTGACGCTCGCCCCGGGCGAAAGAGGCGGAAACTCGGTGGGAGAACGGTGGTCCGTGCCCGTCAACCTCAAAATCCGTGCCCGCCTTGTCAAGGAATGGCTGTAAAACCCGGTCCCGTCTATCGTTGTCAACTAGTGAGGCAGTGCGTCCAGCCCCTCCCGGCGCCGGACGCCATCGTCGCTGTCTCCGGAACAGTCGAGGCACGTCATGATTTCAAGACTCATCATCGCATCGCTGGTCCCTGCCGCCCTCGTTGCGGCAGCCAGCTTCGGGGTCGCCTCCGCGCAGTACCCGCCTCCGGTCGGCAATTGCGTCGTCACCGCATCGGCCACCACCGTCCAGGCGGGCGGCGGCAACGTCGATATCAAGGTCACCGTCCGGGACCTCGATGGCGCGCCCGTCGCCGGCGAGTCGGTGAGTTTCAGCATCGTGGGCCAGCCCGGCTCCGGCGCCAGCCTCGCTCCCGCCGCCGCCACGACCGACGGCTCCGGCGTCGCGACCGCCACGCTCAGCACGGCCGCCGCTGCCGGTGTTGTCGAGGTCGTCGCATCGGCCGAAGATGTCTCCTGCAGGACCTCCGTAGTGGTCCCGGCTGGCCAGGTCGCTCCCACGGTCGAGCTGCCCGACACCGGCAGTGGTCCCGCGGGCCACGGCGCCATCCTCGCGGAGATCGCGCTCGCGCTCGTGCTGGGTGGCATCGTTCTTGCGGTGGCTGGCGCCAAGCGGCGCTCCGCCTGATGATCGCGCAGCTCCTGCCAGCTGCGTTTCGCCGGCGCCACGTCCTGACCCTGCTCGTGGTCGCGTTGCTGGCACTGGCCCTGGTCGAGGGCTATCGCGCCTGGCGTGTCGTCCAGCATGTGAACGACGGCCGCGCCCACCTGCGCGCCGGACAGGACCGGATGGAGTCCGCCCGCCTTGATGCCGGCGATGCCGGCCTTGAGGCGTCGCGCGGAGACTTCCGCTCCGCCCGCTCCGACTTCAAGGCGGCGAGCAGCTCCTTGAATCACGACCCGTTCGTCGCCGTGGCGCGCCGGCTGCCGGGCCTGGGATCCCAGGTCGATGCGGCACAGGCGCTCGCCGCCATGGGTGCGCAGGGTGCCGATATCGGCGAGCAGGGCGTCGACGCCATCGCCGCATTCAACGCCGTGCGTTCGGATGCCTCGGCCACGCTCCCGGAAATGACGCCGCAGCTCATCGAGTCCGTCGACCCGCACATCGCCGCGGCCGAAGCGGCGCTTGCCAGCATCGATGCGCAGCGCGACCGGACCGGCGACGCAAGTCTGCTCCCGCCCCTGCGCTCGGCATACGACGAGCTCGACGAGCGCCGCGAGCGGCTCCGGGAGATGCTCGAGAGCTACACGATCGCGCGGGACTTCGCGCCAGGCTTCCTCGGCTTCGACGGTCCGAAGACCTACCTCGTGCTGGCGCAGAACAACGCCGAGATGCTGCCGACCGGCGGTCTCATCTCCGTCGTGGGCACGCTGCGCCTGGACCGCGGTCGCGTCGAGGACATGGAGTTTCGCGACGCGGTCCAGATGGGCGATGACTGGATGGCCGCCACCGACGAGTATGTCGCCCCGCCAGCTCCGCTCCGACAGTACCTGCTCAAGGACACGAGCTGGAACCTCACCAGCGCAAACTGGTCGCCCGACTTCCCGACATCCGCCCAGTCCGCCGCCCGCTTCTTCGAATTGGAGGGCGGCGCCCCGGTCGACGGTGTCATAGCGGTCAACGTCACCACGCTCGAGCGCCTGCTGGAGGTCACCGGGCCCGTCGAGCTCCCCGAGTTCGACGTGACCGTGAGCGCCGACAACGCCTTCGACCTCACGGAGGAGCACACACGCGCGCCGTACGAACCTGCCGCCGATCGCAAAGCCTTCGCGGCCCTCCTGGCCGATGAAGTCATCAGCCGCGTTCTGCACCCGGAGCCCGGCCAGTGGTCGCCGCTCGTCGATACCATCCAGCGCCTGGGCGATGAGAAAGACCTGCTCCTGTACGCGTTCGAACCCGGCCAGCAGAGCCTGATCGAGAAGATGGGCTGGGCCGGATCAGTCGCCTACCCGGAAGGTGACGACTACCTCATGGTCGTGGATGCCAGCGTGAACAGCACGAAGCTCAACGCTGTTGTCGAGCACGCCGCCGACATCGATGTGCGCCTCGGCGAGGACGGCACTGCCACGACCACGGTGCACCTCGATTACGAAAATCCACTCAGCGCATGGGCCCGCGGTCGCGACCCACGCCTCGTCGAGAAGCTCATGCTGGGCGGGCAGTACGGCGGCTACGTGCGCCTGCTGGCGCCCGCAGGCAGCCGCATCGTCTCCGTCCACGACGGCCAGGCGGAGATCGGCCTGGAGGAGGTCGGCACGGAGCGGGGGCTCGCGGTCTTCGGCCGCTTCTTCGCCCTGCAGGCCGATGAAACCCAGCGGCTCTCGTTCACCTACGTCACGCCGCCGGTGATCCAGCAGGACGGCGACAAGTGGACCTACACGCTGCACCTGCAGCGCCAGCCCGGCTGGGAGTTCTCGGAGGTGGCCCTCGGCGTCGAACTCCCCCCGGGCATGCGCAGCAGCGGCGCCACCGTCGATGGCGAGACGGCCGTTCCCCGCAGCGGGCGCCTGTCCCTCGATCTCAGCCGCGACCGGACCGTTGTTGTGTCGTTCGTCGCCGAAAGCTAGTAACTACGAACCCGATGCGCCGTTCGCCCGGGCCGCTGCCGCTGCAACGGGGGGCCGCTTCGTGCGCCGGGGCTTCTGCCGCACCGGTGGCTTGATCGTCGCCGTCTTCGATGCTCGCGTGGAGGCCCGCGCTCGCACCGGCGCCGCCGCGATCTGCGTCTCCAGCCGCGCCAGCGTCTCTTCGATCGCCTTCATGCGCTCGCCCAGCGCCACAAGGTCGTTGTGCGTCGGGATGTTAAACGCCGCGTAGTACCGCTCCAGCTGGTCGGCCACCATGCGCTGCACCGTCAGCGACGCCTCCACCCACGTGTTCATGGCGCTCGAGAAACCGTCCGTACCCAGCACGTCCTTGAAGAACGCGTTCCATTGGCGCTCGCTGTCCGTGATGAACTGGCGCCACATGTCCAGGGGGTTTTGCTGTTCCGTCTGTGCGGCCATAATCGCGCTCTCCTTGCTGCGGCCGGGCATCCCGCCTCCGCCGCCGATATGCCCTGCCGAATGTTCAGTCAGCCTGCGCACCCTGCGCACCCTGCTGCGCACCGTTGCCTGCCGCCCGCGGCGGGTGTTCCTCGTCTTCGTCGTCCAGGTGGTGCTGGCTGCTGATGTCCTCGATCGTCTTCTGCAAGATCGCCTGGTACTTGCCCAGCACGTCGATCCACCCCGAAAGGAAGAGATCGCCCGCCTTGGTCAGCGAGTACATCCGCCGCGCTGGGCCGGACTCCGAGGTGTCCCAGAACGAGGACACCATCCCCGTCCGCTCGAGCTGGCGCAGTGTCCTGTACACCGTGCCGGAGTCGAACGCCGGGAGGCCAGCCTCGGCCAGCCGCTGGGTGAGCTGGTAGCCGTACGCGTTCCAGTTCTTCAAGAACGCCAGCAGCGTCGTCGTAAGGAGGTCGCCGTGCAGCCGGAACGGCTGATCCTGAGGCTGTGCCTTCTTGTCCTGCGCCATCGTATCACGTCTCCCTGGGCCTGCGTCCGCATCCTGTGTGAATGGACTGAGAACACCTGTAACCGCGCCTCGGCCCAACCTTGCCGGCCGTGACAGTTCCCGAATTTCTTGTCCACAGCCGCAATTTCCACTTGACAGCGGTCTGCTGCTATGTGTAGATTACACATATCGACAAGACAGCGCAAGCCCCCCAGAGCCGGAGCGCGCGCAGAACGCAGGAGGAATTACCACCATGGCCACCACCCAGAAGAACTCCGTCGACAAGTACTTCGATGCCTTGACCGAGAGCTACGACGCCATCATCGAAGCCATCAAGATGGGCAACGAGCGCGGGTTCCGCATGTCGAACAACCTGCTCGCCGAGGCCCAGAAGGGCCAGCGCGAAGCTGTCGAGCTCGGCAAGAAGCTGGCCGACGACCCGACCGACCTCGCCGCTGCCTACCGTGCCATGATGGAG
>DATECV010000162.1:0-3112 GCA_035286725.1 Dehalococcoidia bacterium
GCGGCTGCGGCCGGCGTACAAGACCGCGCTGCTGAGCAACGCCGACGAGACGCTGCGCGACCGCCTGCGCAGCTTCGGGCTGGAGCGCCTCTTCGACGGCATCGTGATCTCGGCCGACGTCGGCATGGCGAAGCCCGAGCCCGAGATCTACGCTCTGGCAGCGGAAAGCATCGGCCTGCCTGCCGCGGAGTGCGTGTTCGTCGACGACATGGAGTCGAACATCGCGGCGGCGCGGTCGGCCGGGATGCAGGGTGTGTACTATCGCGTCGACCTCGGCCACGATCTGGCGGGGCAGCTCGCGGAGATGGGTGTGCGGGTGTGAGTGCATGAGGGCGTCAGTGCGTTGGTTGGGCGCGTGTGGGGCGCTGGCGCACGGGCTCCGGCGCCACTCGACGAAGATTCCTCCCTAAACGGGACAGCGTCGCTGCGCTCGGAATGACAGTGCTTGCGCTGACGCGCTGACAACTGAGCCACTCGCCTGAGTTGACAGTAGTCGCGGTTCGCAGATAATCGGCCTCATAACCGGGTACTCGCGCCTGAGAAGGAGCACGCATGAGCTGGCAGGAGATCTACAAGCAGCGCCTCACCACGCCGCAGGAAGCCATGAAGGCCGTGAAGGACGGCGACACCGTGATGGTGCCGATCTTCCCGCCGCCGGTGCTGATACTGGGGCTGGCGGCGCGGCGGAACGAGCTGAAGGACGTGATGATCCGGCTGTTGGCGCCGGCTGCCGACCCCGGCTGGCTCCGCATGCCCGACGAGTCCGTCTTCAAGGTGGAGTTCGAGCTGTTCATCGGCGACTTCGCGCGGTTCATGATGGACGAGCGCCGCGGCACCTACCTGCCGAACCTCTTCTCGCTGGGCATGAAGGGCTACGACAGCGGCCGTCACGACGACGTGAAGGTGCCCGACGTGCTGATCTGCACCGTCTCGAAGCCGGACAACGGCGGCTTCGTACACTTCGGCATGCACCACTGGGTACAGCGCTCGTACGCGAAGCGCTGCCCGATGGTGATCGCGCAGGTCGACGAATCGCTGGTGCCCGTACACGGCGAGGTGTACGTACACGTCTCCGAGATCGACAAGTTCGTCGAGTACACGCCGCCGCCGCTGACGCGCGAGGAGTTCGACCAGATCGTGGCGACGGTGCAGGACCCGGCACGCCAGCAGGGGTGGATCGATCTCGGGAAGGAGCTGCCGGACATCAAGATCCTCAGCTCGATCAAGGCGGTGCTCGCCGCCGTTGCGCCCGGCGACGTGCGCGGGTTGCTGGGGCTGGCGCAGCCGACGCCGGAGGCCGAGAAGATCGCCGGGCACCTGAGCACGCTGATCCGCGACGGCGACACGATCCAGATCGGTGTAGGCGAGCCGTCGCGGCAGATGGTGACCTGCGGCGCGTTCAAGGGGCGCAAGCACCTGGGCATCCACACCGAACTGGGCTGGCCCGGACTGGCCGAGATGTGGCGCGACGGTATCGTCGACGGCAGTAAGAAGGAGATCCACGCGGGCCACTCGATGGCGGCGGCGTGGACCGGCGTGAAGCCGTCCGACATCGAGATCCTCGCCGACAACCCGCACTTCCTGCTCGCCGACCCGGAGTACGTGCTGCACCCGCGGACGCTGACGCGGTTCGACCGCTTCGTCTCCATGAACAACGCGATCAGCGTCGACCTGCTGGGGCAGATCAACGCCGAGAGCGTGTTCGGCGGGCGGATGATCAACGGCACCGGCGGCCAGCCGGAGATGCACCTGGCGGGCGCGATGTCGCCGCACGGGCGCGCGATCACGCTGCTGCCGTCGACGGCGATGGGCGGCGCGGTGTCGAAGATCGTCGCGCAGATGGACGCGGGGTCGTACGTGACGATCCCGCGGTTCTACGCCGACACCGTCATCACCGAGTACGGCATCGCGCGGCTGTGGGGGAAGAACCATCGCCAGCGAGCGGAGGAGCTGATCGCGGTCGCGCACCCGGACCATCGCGACGACCTGCGGTCGCAGGCGCGAGCGCTGTGGTGGCCGGATTAGGCGAAGTGTGAGGTGAGAGGTGGGACGTGAGAGACAGCGCTCGTTGCCGCGGGGCTGCTAACCGCGCAGGATTCCTCCAGCACCACCAAAGCCTAAAACCTAGGGTGCGGGGATGACGGCGAGGGTGCAGCGGGAGATGCAGACGAGGCGCCCGTGCTCATCGCGGAGCTCGATCGTCCAGACCTGGGTTCTGCGACCGATGTGTACCGGCACGGCGACGGCTCGCAGGATGCCCTCCGTCATGGGGCGCAGGTGGTTGGCGTTGATCTCCTGTCCGAGGGCGACGTAGCCGTCGGGACAGTTGAGGTTGGCGCCGATCGATGCCGCGCTCTCGGCCAGCGCCGCCGAAGCCCCGCCGTGCAGCACGCCGAACGGCTGGTGTACCCGCGCCGTCACCGGCATGGTCAGCACCACGCGCTCCTTCTCGAGCACCTCGCGCTCGATGCCGAGCGTGCTGCCGAGTCCGCCGCCGTCGATGGATTGTGGCATAGCTGTCAACAGATGTAACAGATGAGGCAGCGAAAGGGGAGTAACAGATCGTGGCGCCACAAACGAGCGTGACGTAGCCTTCGGCGACGACGGACGACTGAGACACTGACACACTGGAGCGCAGCGACCATGGATCTCCGCACACGCGATCTCCGCAACCTCTGCGAGCCCATCGGCGCGAACGTGTACTTCGCGCCGGAGGCGCACGCCAACTACGCGAAGCTGGGGCTGGCGGGCTATGGGCCGGGGTACTTCTGCAGCCGTGGGGCGTCGCTGGGGAAGCCGAGCGGGCTCGTCGTGACGGCCGCGTTCGGTGTGTTCAGCCCGGCGGTCGGCGTGCCCGCGGTCGATGAGGGGTGGTCGAAGACGGAGCCGGAGGCGCTGCTGCGGGCGCGCTACGACGGCGCGACGGCGTCACTGCGGCGGCTGCTCGGCGAGCCGGACGCCGGCCAGCTCGGACGCGCGGTCGAGCTGCTTCGCCGGGGCCTCGATGTCGCCGAGGGCGCGGGGCACCCGCTGTTCAGCGGGCTGAAGTCGCTGCCGTTCCCGGAGGAACCGCTGGGCCAGCTCTGGCGCTGCTGCGACATGGTGCGCGAGC
>DATECV010000163.1:0-3858 GCA_035286725.1 Dehalococcoidia bacterium
CAGCCGGTCCGCCGCCGCCCGGTACAGGTCCAGCCGCTCGGACTGCGTGTACGGCCCGTATGGCCCGCCAATGTCCGGACCTTCGTCGTGCTCGATGCCCAGCCAGCGCAGGCTATCGATCAGCCCGCCCACCGCCTCCGGCGAGTATCGCGTCTGGTCCGTGTCCTCGACGCGCAGCACGAACTGCCCCCCGAAGTGCCGCGCCAGCAGATAGTCGAACAGCGCCGTCCGCAGATTCCCCACGTGCGGGATACCAGTCGGGCTCGGCGCGTACCGCGTGCGTACATCCATAGCGGGAGTTTATAGCCGTTAGCTCTTAGCTGTTAGCGGTTAGCGGTTAGAGCGTTAGAGGCCGTGGAGCTGCTTGACCCGCGCGAGCATCTCCTCGAACCCGGTTGGCGTCTTGGTCGCCACGGTGCCGAGCGGATCGGGTGTGACGTCGTCGCCGCGCAGGAGCTCGATGGTGCGGCGCACGCACCACGCCAGCGCCGTCAGGTGATATCCGCCCTCCTGCGCCACCAGCAGCTTCCCGTCGCACAGCTCGTCCGCCGCCGCCTTCACGATCGCCGCCAGCGCCCCGTATCCGTCCACCGACAGCTTCTGCATCGCGATCTCGTCCGCGAAGTGCGCATCGTACCCGGCCGACACAACGATGAGCTGCGGCCGGAACCGCCGCAGCACTGGCTCCACCACCTCCTCGAACGCCCGCCTGTGCTCCTCGTCGCCCGAGCCGTGTGGCATCGGGATGTTCACGTTGAAGCCGCGCCCCTCGCCCCGTCCCGTCTCCTCCGCGGCGCCCGTCCCCGGATAGAACGGGTACTCGTGCGTCGAGACGTACAGCACGCGCGGGTCGGCGTAGAACGCCTCCTGCGTCCCGTTCCCGTGGTGTACGTCGTAGTCCACGATCGCCACGCGCTCCAGCCCGTACCGCTCCAGCGCGTACGCCGCCGCGATCGCCACGTGGTTGAACAGGCAGAACCCCATCGCCTGCATCGGCGTCGCATGGTGCCCGGGCGGCCGCACCAGGCAATACGCCGAGCTCACGCCGCCCCGCATCACCGTTTCCAGCGCGTTCAGCGTCCCGCCCACCGCGTGCGACGCCACGTCGTACGACCGTGGCGTGATCAGCGTGTCCGGGTCCACCCAGCCGCCGCCCTCTTCACCCACGCGCCGCACGCCCGCCACGTACCGCGCGTCGTGGACCAGCACCAGCTCTTCCGGCGTCGCCGCCCGCACGGGGATGCGCCGCAGCTTCCCCAACAGCCCGCACTCCTCCAGCAGCGACATCGTCGCCGTCATGCGGCTCCCGTTCTCCGGGTGCGAGCCCGTGTCGTGTTCGAGAAAGATGGGATCGTAGACGAAGCCCGTGGTCATGAGCGGATCAGCCCGTCAGCCTTTCCGTCGGACGCCCGCGGACGGCCTCGCCGCCCTATTCCGCCGCCGCTTCGACCGGCAGCGGCGTCGCGCCCCGCCCCGTCAGCCGCCGCCAGGCGCGTGGGATGTCGCCCTGCTGCCACGTCACGAGGAACATGCTCGCGACAAACACCGAGCTGTACGTCCCCGTCGTGACGCCGATGAGCAGCACCAGCAGGAAGTCACGGATGCTCTCCCCGCCCAGCAGCAGCAGCGCCAGGATCGAAAAGATCAACGTCAACGACGTGTTGAACGACCGCCCCATCGTCTGCAACAGGCTATGGTTCACCGCGTCCGGGAAGCTGCGGATGCGGCCCACCGACACGTTTTCGCGGATCCGGTCGAACACCACGATCGAGTCGTGGACGGAGAAGCCCACCACGGTCAGCATCCCCGTGATAAAGAAGGTGTTCACCTCCGTGTCGAACACCTTCCCCAGGATCGAGAAGATCCCGATGACCAGCACCACGTCGTGCAGCAGCGCGACCACCGCCGATACGCCGTACCGCAGCGAGTTCGGCACGTTCCGGAACGCATACGCGATGTACAGCGTGATCGCCACCGCCGCCGCCAGCACCGCGTACGCCGCGTTCCTGCCGATCGACTTCGACACGGACGCCGATACGGACGAGAACTCGATGAA
The DNA here is from genome assembly GCA_035286725.1 of Dehalococcoidia bacterium. GTDB lineage: Bacteria > Chloroflexota > Dehalococcoidia > DSTF01 > JACRBR01 > JACRBR01. The sequence goes on from DATECV010000163.1 coordinate 2,057, forward strand.
CTGCTCCGTCGCGTTGCCGCTCACGTCCACGAAACCGCCGAACTGCTTGCTCAGCTCGCCCTCCAGCGCCTCTCGCTCCGACGGCAGCGCCGGCCCGACCGGCGGGATCGACGAAGAGCCTTCGATCTCCTTCGTCGTCACCAGGAACTCGTTGTTGCCGGTGCTCTGCACCCGCGCGTCGCCATACCCCATCCCGGAGAGCACGTCCTTCACCTGCTCGCTGGTCGTCTGCTCCGCGTACCGGAACGAAAACGTCGTGCCCGATGTGAACTCGATCCCCGGCTTCAGCCGCGGAGCGATTAACAGCGAGATCGCCCCAGGCACCAGGAACAGGATCGACACCAGGTAAAACCAGTTGCGCTTCGAAACCAGGTCAAGCATCGGCCGCCTCCACCCCGGCGACGCCCCGCGTGGACATCGGCGTCTCCGCGTCGGGTGTGTCGTCCGTCCACAACCACAGCGGCCTCGCCAGCGGCGTGTTCATCGCCAGCCGCAGGAACGTCCGGCTCATCAGAATGGCTGAGAACATGCTGATGACCACACCGATGGCCAGCGTCAGCGAAAAGCCCTTGATGATGCTCGACCCGAACCTGTCCCCCATCCAGTACAGGATCCCGCACGTGATCAGCGTGGATACGTTGCTGTCGCGGATCGATGACCACGCCCGGTGGAACCCCGCTTCCACCGATGGGACCAGGCTGCGCCCGTTGCGCAGCTCTTCCTTCATGCGCTCGAAGATCAGGATGTTCGCGTCCACCGCCATGCCCACCGAGAGCACGAACGCCGCGATGCCCGCCAGCGTCAGCGTCACCGGACCCGATCCCGGGATGCCGATCTTGAAGATCGCCAGCACGATCGCCGCGTAGACGCCCAGCGCCAGGCTCGCCAGCGCGCCCGGCATCCGGTAGTACAGCACCATGTACCCCATGATCAGCAGCATCGCCACGATGCCCGCCTCCACGGAGTGCAGCACCGCCTTGTCGCCCAGCGTGGCGTCCACGTCCTGCTGCTGCACGACCTTCAACGGAATAGGGAACGCACCGTTGTTCAGGAACGTCTTCAGCCGCTTGGCGTCGTTCACCGACAGCCCGCGCGTCACACCGCTGTCCGTGATCTGGTCGTTGATCGTCGGCGCCAGGACCTGGCCGTCGTCGCCGCGAATGGGCTCGCCGTCCAAAAACGTCGCCAACGGCGAATTGATGAGCCGCTGGCTCAGCGACCCGAATACCCGCTTCCCGTCGTCGTTCATGTTGAACAGCAGGATCGGCTGTCCCAGCCCGTCGAACGAGATCGACGCGTTCGACTTCAAGAACGATCCCGTCATGGTCGTCGGCGCGCCGTTCAGGTCGCCCTTCGCCGGCGTCCAGACGATGAACTCAATCCCACCGCTAAGGCTAAGCACGGATTCCAGCGTCGTGAAGGTCGGCGCCTGCCGGGTCGCAATCCCGTCCGCGCCCAGCACGTTCACCTGCCCGTTCTCGTCCACGTCCGGGTCGCACGTGCCCGGCTTGTACACCACGCGCCCCGTCGTCACGACGGCGATCGGCGCGCCCGTAGCCTGCATTTGTGCGCCCTGCTGCAGCGGCTCGCAGAACATCAGCGCCGCCGGTCGCGTGATGTCGCGCGCCGTCTGCGCGCTCACGCCCGGAAGCTCGACGATGAGCTCGTCCCGTCCCGACCGCTGCACCGACGATTCAGACACGCCAAACGGGTTGATGCGGCTCTCGACGATGTCCTTCGCCGCGTTCAATCCGTCGTCGATGTCGTCGTCGCTGACGTTCAGCCCCGACACGTCGGCCTTC
>DATECV010000164.1:0-7170 GCA_035286725.1 Dehalococcoidia bacterium
CCTGTTCGGGTTTATCGCGGCGGCGTACGTCGTCGGGTGGTTCGCGGAGCGCGGGTGGGACCGGGGCCGATGGATCGTGCTGCCCATGCTGCTGGGGAACGCGGCGCTGTACGTGCCCGGGATCATCTGGCTGCACGAGCAGTTCCGCATCGTGAACATCCCCATCTCCTGGGAGACGGCGCTGGATTACGGGCTGTGGCCGTTCATCGCCGGCGACCTGGCGAAGCTGGTGCTGGCGGCGCTGGCGGTGCCCGCGGGGTGGTCGGCGGTGGAGCGGCTGCGCGGCAGCCTGTAGGGAATGGGACTCGGGCGGCCACGCAGGGCCGCCCCTACCGCTGCTCCGTTTCGGATTCTGCCAGCGGCGGGGCTTTGCTAGGATCACGCCGATGCCTACCGAACAACGACTCGAAAAGCTGCTGCAGATGAAGGACCAGGCCCGCCTCGGCGGCGGGCTGAAGCGCATCGAGGCGCAACATGAACGCGGGAAGCTGACGGCGCGCGAACGTGTCGACATCCTGCTGGACCCGGGGACGTTCGAGGAGCTGGATCAGCTCGTCGTACACCGGGAGACCGAGTTCGGCATGGACCGCCAGCACTTCCTGGGCGACGCCGTGGTCACCGGCTACGGGAAGATCGACGGGCGCGGCGTGTTCGTGTTCTCCCACGACTTCACCGTCTTCGGCGGCTCGCTGTCGGAGGCGATGGGCGAGAAGATGGCCAAGGTGATGGACCTGGCGCTGAGGACGGGCGCGCCGGTGATCGGGCTCAACGACTCGGGCGGGGCGCGCATTCAGGAGGGCGTGGCGTCGCTGGCCGGGTACGGCGACATCTTCCTGCGCAACGTGAAGGCGTCGGGCGTGATCCCGCAGATTTCCGTAGTGATGGGGCCGTGCGCGGGCGGTGCGGTGTACTCGCCGGCGCTGACGGACTTCATCTTCATGACGCACAACTCGTACATGTTCATCACCGGGCCGGACGTGGTGAAGACGGTCACGGGCGAGGATCTCTCGCAGGAAGACCTGGGCGGGCCGATGGTCCACGCGACGCGCAGCGGCGTCGCGCACTTCGCGATCGAAAGCGAGGAGGACACGCTGCTGGAGGTCCGGCGGCTGATGTCGTTCCTGCCGCTGAACAACATGGACGAGCCGCCGATCGTCGACACGGGCGACGACCCGGCCAGACGCAGCGAGGACCTGCTGACGATCGTGCCGGACGAGTCGTCGAAGAGCTACGACGTCCGCGAGGTCATCCACCGGGTGGTGGACAGCGGCGACTTCATGGAGATCCACGCGGAGTTCGCGCAGAACATCGTCGTCGGGCTGGCGCGGCTGGCGGGTCGCACCGTCGGGATCGTGGCGAACCAGCCGATGTACCTGGCGGGCGTGCTGGACATCGACTCGTCGCGGAAGGCGGCGCGGCTGGTGCGGTTCTGCGACGCGTTCAACATCCCGATCCTGACGTTCGTCGACACGACGGGCTATCTGCCGGGCCCGGCGCAGGAGTCGGGCGGGATCATCGTCCACGGGGCGAAGCTCGTGTACTCGTACGCGGAAGCGACGGTGCCGAAGGTCACGGTGATCCTGCGGAAGGCGTTCGGCGGCGCCTACGACGCGATGGGGTCGAAGCACCTGGGCGCGGACATGAACTTCGCCTGGCCCCAGGCGGAGATCGCGGTCGTCGGCCCCGAGCCGGCGGTGACGATTCTGTACCGGTCACGTTTGCTGGAGTCGAAGAACGCTCCCGAAGAGCGCGCGCAGCTCATCGCGGAGTACGCGGAGCGGTTCGCGAACCCGTACGTGGCGGCGGCTCGCGGCTATGTCGACGACGTGATCGACCCTCGCGACACGCGTGCGAAGGTGATCCACGCGTTCGAGATGCTGCGATCGAAGGCGGACAGCACGCCGGCGAAGAAGCACAGCAATCTGCCGTTGTAGCTCGTCAGCCTGTCAGCTTGTCAGCCTTTCAGCGTTCAATGCTTCGCCCTGCGGTTCACATCATCGGCGTCCCCGGTGCTGCGCCAGGGGGACCAGAGGGCGGCGGCGATGACGGCGCCGCAGATGAGGACGGGGGCGAGTGGGGCGCCGGCGGCGAGGGCGAGGACGGTGAGGACCAAGCCGGCGCCGCAGATGAGGGCGAGCTCGGGGTTGTCGCAGACCACGAGGTTCTGGACCTGACGGCGGCTGCGCCAGCGGGCGCGGACGCGGGCGGCCTCGCGGCCGAACGAGGCGATGACCTCGTCGGGGAAGAACATAGCGGGAGCGGGCGGGACGGTGGTCCGGGCGGGCGCGGGGCCGGTGGCCCTCGCCGGCGCGGCCTTTCGGCGCGATGTCGCGGTCAGCGGCTCGGCGGCGGGCGCGAGGACGGCGTAGGCCTCGTTGAGGCGCTCGATCTCATGCTGGGCGCGCGGGTCCTCGCCGCGGGACTGGGCGCGGCGGACAAGGCTCCAGTACGACTGCTCGACGGCCTTGCCGTCACCTTCGCGATGGAGGCGCAACACCTTCAATCTGACCCCCTTCTCAGTATCGGACGGAGCGGGCGTTCCTTCGGCCGGGGCCCGGTGCGCTATCATGGCCCCCGATGGCGAGCGAAGAGGCCGCGATGGCGGCAAGCCCCACCCCCGGCGAGCGCGATCAGGTTCGCTCCGGCGCCGTTCCCACACTCCGGTACCTGCTGAAGGCGATGCGTCCGCGCCAGTGGACGAAGAACGGCATCGTCTTCCTGGCGCTGGTGTTCTCGGTGGGACAGGACTACCACCTGAACGAGCCGGACACCTGGATCCCCAAGCTGCTGGAGTCGCTGCTGGCGTTCGCCTGCTTCTGCATGGTGTCGAGCGCGGACTACCTGGTGAACGACATCCGGGACATCGAGTCCGACCGGGCGCACCCGACGAAGCGCAACCGGCCCATCCCGGCGGGCCTGCTGCAGGTGCGCACGGCGTGGATCGCGTTCGCGGTTCTGGCGCTGGCGGGCAACAGCGCGGCGTTCGCGCTGGACTGGCGGGTTGGGCTGGTGGTGCTGGGGTACACGACGATGATGCTGGCGTACTCGTACGCACTGAAGCACATGGTGATCATCGACCTGTTCGTGATCGCGGGCGGGTTCGTGATGCGGGCGGCGGCAGGCGCGCTGGCGATCGACGTGCCGATCTCGCCGTGGCTGTACGTGGTGACGGCGCTGGGCGCGCTGTTCCTCGGAATCAACAAGCGGCGGGCCGAGTTGGTGCTGCTGGAGGACGGTGCGAAGAGCCACCGCAAGATCCTGGACGACTACACGATCCCGATGCTGGACCAGATGGGGTCGATCGTGACGGGCGCGCTGGTAATGGCGTACGGGCTGTACACGTTCACGGCGGAGGGGCTGCCGGCGAACCACTCGATGATGTTGACCATCCCGTTCGTGCTGTACGGGATCTTCCGGTACCTGTATCTGGTGAACGTGAAGCAGGAAGGGGGCAGCCCGGAAGAGGTGCTGCTGAAGGACGTGCCCGTCATGCTGACGGCGATCGGTTGGGTGGTCACGGCGGGCATCATCCTCACGGTCGCGCGGGAGTAGCGGACATGGGCTCGGAGGCACAGACGACGGTCCGTATCGGGCGGAAGACGGCGGCCGGGAAGGCCCTGCTGGAGACGAACGAGATCATATTCCGCGGCGACCTGCGGCTGAAGATCCCGCTGAAGGAGATCACAGCGGTCGAGGCGAAGAACGGGCGGCTGGCGGTCACCTACTCCGGAGGCACGGCGACGTTCGACCTGGGCGACCAGGCCGCGAAGTGGGCCGACAAGATCAAGAATCCCAGGGGGCGGCTCGACAAGCTCGGCATCAAGCCGGGCCACCGCGTCACCGTGATCAACGTGAAGGGCGCCGACTTCCTCGCGGAGCTCCGGGCTCGCGCATCGGTATCGAACGGGAAGGCGGCGAAGGACTCGGACGCGATCTTCGTGGGATCGGAGACGCTGGACGGGCTGGACCGCATCGCGGCGCTGGTGCCGTACATGAAGCGCGACGGGGCGATCTGGACGGTGACACCGAAGGGGAAGGGCGGGATCAAGGACACCGACGTGATGGCGGTCGCGAAGGCGGCAGGGCTGGTGGACGTGAAGGTGGTGTCGTTCTCGGACGCGCACTCGGCGAACAAGTTCGTGATCCCGAAGAGCGCCCGGTAGCGGCCGGAAGCAGACGAAGTTGTCGGAGCGATCAGGAACCCCCGCTGACGATCCCTTTGGTGGCCGGCACCCAACCAGTCACGAACAGATGACGGGAGTGCCCTGGGATGCGTCGTACCACGACGGCCCTGCGCCCTGGGATGTTGGCCAGCCGCAGCCAGCAGTAGTGCGTTTGGCATCCGAAGGCGGATTCACCGGAGCGGTGCTCGATGCGGGCTGCGGGACCGGCGAGAACGCTCTTCACGTCGCCTCGCTGGGATTGCCGGTCTTGGGCGTTGACGTGGCTGAGACGGCACTGGCGATGGCGCGAGCAAAGGCCGCCGACCGTGAGATCGAGGCAGAGTTCGCTGTCGCTGACGCGTTCCACCTGGAGCGCCTGGGGCGCACGTTCGAGACGTTGCTGGACTGCGGGCTGTTCCACACCTTCGACGCCGACGAGCGACCAGCATACGTGGCGAGTCTAGCGTCGGTGGCCGACCACGATGCAAGGCTGTATGTGTTGTGCTTCAGTGACGAAGGTCCGGATACGGGCCCGCACCCCATCAGTCAGGAAGAGTTGAGAACGGCGTTTGACCCCGGCACTGGATGGAAGATCGTCGCCGTCGAGCCGGACCGGATTCAGACGAGATTCCACGACGACGGCGCACCGGCGTGGCTGGCAACCATCAAACGAATCTAGACTGCGAGGCTGAGCGGCGGTGCCGATGTGGAAAACGTTCGAGGAGGCGGAACCAGAGTTCGCCGGGTGGGTGCGGCGGCTGTTCGACGCTGGTCGCCACAAGACAATCGCGACGCTGCGCGCAGACGGCTCGCCACGCATCTCGGGCATCGAGTGCGAGTTCATCGACGGCGATCTACGCTTCGGTTCGATGACCGGCGCACGCAAGGGGTCGGACCTCAAGCGTGATCCGCGCTTCGCCCTTCACGGCCCGGCCTTCCACCCCGAGGAGGGCAAAGAGAGCGAGTGGCCAGGCGAGGCGAAGATCGCCGGACGAGCCATCCCCGCCGGCCCTGTGACCACGGATGAGGGCGCCGAGCATCCGGACGGGGAGATGTTCGTCGCCGACATCGCCGAGGTCGTCATCACTCACCTCAACGCCGAGGCCACCAGGCTGGTCGTTGAGTCCTGGACGCCTGAGCGAGGACTGCGAAGGGTCGAGCGCGACTAGCGGTCCCGGCACGATCGTGCTCACCCGGAACGGCACACGCGTTGCGCATTGGGCGGACCGGGTTCAGACGAGATTCCCACGACGACACGCAGTGGTCTGCAGTTCGCCCGACAAAGCCTCGTACCGCTGCCCGGCCGCCTGATGCGCTGGCGCGCTGGCGCGCTGACGCACGACAACTGACACACTGAAACCCTCGCTACGCGTCGGCGGGGGTGTCGGTGGGTGGGGCCTTGGCGGCGGCGGGCGGGGTGTAGGTGGCGGTGCTGGCGGGGCGGCGCTGGCGCGCGGGGGAGGCGATCTCGACGGTGGCGTCGTCTTCCAACGCCGAGGCGTTCGCTCCCCGGCGGCTGGAGGGGACGACGACGGGCGTGCGGGGGGAAGCGCAGTAGGGGCACAGGACCCAGGTGGTCGCGAGCGCCTTGCCGCAGCTCTCGCAAGGCGAGCGCAGGGACGTGCGGCAGTAGGGGCAGGCGATGAAGTCGTCATCGACGCGGCGGCGGCACGAGGGGCAGGTGGCCTGCTCCTGGATCTCGTGCAGCAGCGCCTCGGCCTCGAGTTGGTGGTCGTACGACTCGGCCAGCGTCTGGCGCGGGCGCGTTGGGAGGTAGACCAGCAGGCCGACGAACGGGAAGGCGATCGTCATGATGAGCGAGACGGTCTGGGAGAACGGATCCCGCGTGCGGGAGGCGATGTCGCGATAGGTCCAGACGACCGAGGCGACCCACACGATCAGGAGATAGGCCACTGCGACGATGATGGCGACGCTCGCCACCATGCCCCAGAAGCCGTCCAGTCCAACGTCCATCGGGATACCCTCTGCTGCCCCGTCCTCGGGCCGATCCGGCCGGCAGTACGAGCGATTATATACCAGCGGCGGGCGGAACCGATCAGGCTAGTCAACCACCGCGCTGGCCGTACCGACCGTGACCTTCGTGCCGTCCTCTTTCTCCACCCACACGTCGAGGTGGGCGCGGCGGCGCGGGCCTTCCGGCGCGATCTCGCGGACGAAGCCGCGGCAGGTGAGGCGGTCGCTCTGCCAGACGATGTTCACGAGGCCGACGTCCATCTTGCCGCCCGCGAGCCAGCCGCCACCGTAGCGGCCGGTCAGCATCTCGTTGAGGAAGCAGGTGGACATCATGCCCTGCACGACGATGTCGGGGAAGCCCCACGCGATCGCGGCCTCTTTGTCGTTGTGGTAGTTCTTGTTGGGGCCGCTGAACCTGCGGCACATGTCGAGCGAGATCTGCTTCTGCAGTGACGGGATCTCCTCGAGGGCGCCGCTGACGTCGAGCTGGAACTTCTGCTTGCGCTCCGGCTCCTTCTCGCGCTTCTCGTCGACCACTATGCCCTTGTTCGCGGTCTCGCGCAGGAAGCTCTGGTGCGTGCGCCCGCGGGCGACGACAGCGGCCTCTGCGTCGAGGTACAGGATCTCGTTCACGACGTAGTCGCGGCCGCGCTTCACGAAGCGGTCCGCGATAAAGGAGCGGCTGGAGACGGCGTCGCCGACCATGACGGGCCTGAACAGCTCCCACTCCTGGCGCGCGTGCAGGTTGCCGTAGAGGTTCGGCAGGTACCACGACGGCACGCCAGCCTTCGGGTGGTCGCGATACTCGTAGACCTCCGAGTGGAGGACGAGACCGGGAGCGACGGGACCACCGAACGGCGAGGCGCCGGTGTATATGGCGTTGTGGTCGTCGACGGCGCCGCTGTAGTGAGCGACGAGCTCCGGCGTGATGACTTTGTCGTGGCGGCCGAAGTCGCGGCCGACGTAGATGTTGTCCGGGCGCTGATCGGTGGTCGTTGGTCGCTGGGGTTGGGCGGTGTCAGTCATGTGCGCA
>DATECV010000165.1:0-3533 GCA_035286725.1 Dehalococcoidia bacterium
CATCGTGAACGCGCGGTCGATCGGCAGGCGTGCGCGGCCGCTGCCCCGGCGCGGCGGCGTCTTCGCCAGCTCTCGTTCGATTGCCGCCGTCAGCTCCTCGAGGCCGTCCCGCGTCTTGGCGGAGCAAGCGACAACTTGAGAGCCCTCGATGCTCGTGCCCCCGATCACCTCTTCCGCCTCCGCCTTCACGAGGTCGAGGAAGTCCGGCTCGACCAGATCCGCCTTCGTGATCGCGACGACTCCGTTCGCGATGCCGAGCAGATCGATGATGGCGAGGTGCTCCCGCGTTTGCGGCATCACTCCCTCGTCCGCCGCTATCACCAGCAGCGCGAGGTCGATCCCACCCACGCCGGCGAGCATGTTCTTGATGAACCGCTCGTGCCCCGGCACATCGACGATGCTCACCTCCTCGCCGCCTGGCAGCGTGAACCAGGCGAAGCCGAGATCGATCGTCAGCCCGCGCTCCTTCTCCTCCCGCAGCCGGTCGGGGTCGATCCCCGTCAGCGCCCGCACCAGCGCCGACTTCCCGTGATCAACGTGCCCCGCAGTCCCGATCGTGTACATCGCCGTCGTCCCTGGCTCCTAACTCCTGGCTCCTGGCTGCTAACATACCACCATGGCCCGCGTCGGCTACGCTTACGACCCCCTGTACCTCGAACACGAGCTTCGCGGCCACCCCGAGCGCCCCGAACGGCTGCGCGCGATCATGTCGCACCTCGATGAAAGCGGCTTGCTCGCGCAGATGGTCCGCATCGAGCCGCGGGACGCGTCGTGGGAAGAGCTGCGTTTCGTCCACACCGAGGGGCTGATCGAGGAGGTCGCAGCGACCGCAGGGGTAGACAGACATCGCTTCGACGCCGACACCTACGCCAGCGCCCGCTCGTACGAGGCCGCTCTACGCGCGGTCGGCGGCGCGCTCGCGGCGAGCAAAGCCGTGCTTCGCGGTGATTTAGATTCCGCCTTCTGCTTCGTGCGCCCGCCCGGCCACCACGCCACGCCCGACCGCGCGATGGGCTTCTGTCTCTTCAACAACGTCAGCGTCGCCGCCGCGAAGGCCCTCGAATCCGGACTCGAACGCGTGGCCATCATCGACATCGACGTCCACCACGGCAACGGCACGCAGGACATCTTCTACGACGACCCGCGCGTCCTCTACTTCTCGACGCACCAGTTCCCGCACTACCCCGGCAGCGGCCATTGGACGGAGACCGGCTCCGGCGAAGGCGACGGCACGACCATCAACGTCCCGCTGCCGCGGGGCTGCGGCGACGACATCTACCTCCGCTGCTATCGCGAGGTTTGTGCGCCCGCGGTGCGGCGCTTCCGCCCGCAGCTCATCTTCGTCTCCGCCGGCTTCGACGCCCACTTCGCCGACCCGCTCGCCCAGATCCTCCTCAGCACCCGCGGCTACTACGAGATCGCCTCCCTCATCCGACAGCTGGCGGACGAGCTATGCGAAGGCCGCCGCATCTACGCCCTCGAAGGCGGCTACGACCTGACCGCGATTGCCTGGTCCGCCCGCGCCTGCCTCGACACGCTCCTCGGCAACCCCTTCGCCGAAGACCCCCTCGGCCCCGCCCCCGCCGTCCCCGGCCCAAACATCGAGCCGCTCCTGGCGGAGGTCAAACGAATACACGCGCTGTAGGGGCTCGGCAACGAGGTCGTCCGCTGGCCTGTTGTGGTTATCGTCGAGACAAATTCCGTCTGCGCGCCATCTCGTTGCTGAGCCCCTACGCCCCGCCGACGCGTGACCGCCGGAATGTAGCCCGGTGGCTTCGGGTGCCGACGCTCAATCCGCCAATAACCGCACAAACACCTCGTTCGCCAGTAGCCGCGCGCGCTCCGTCAACCTCACCTGCCCATCCTCGCGCTCAAGTAGCCCGAACGACGCCGTCTCCGTCAGCACCGGCCCGTACACCTCCTCCAACCCGCGCCCAAAGCGTCGCGCGAACACCGCCACGTCCAGCCCCTCATTCAGCCGCAGCCCCAGGATCGCCGTATCCGCCATCTCCATCGCCGCGGTCTGCTCTTCGACGAACGTCACCTGCCGCATGTTGCGAATAACCGCCGGCAGATCGCGTGCGTCCAATCGCCGATCGCCGATTGCCGATTGCTCCACCGCCTCCCGCACCAGCGCGATATACCGCTTCGGCGAATACACATCCGCGAAGCGGACGCCCGCAACCCCGCCCCGCCCCGCCGGCGGGCCTGAAGGCCTGCGGCTACGGGGGTCGGTCAGGTGCGAATGCGCCCCCGGCCCCAGCCCCAGCCACTCCCCGTTACGCCAGTACACCAGATTGTGCCGGCACTCCTCCCCCGGCCGGCGCCAGTTCGAGATCTCGTACTGAGCGTAGCCCGCCGCCGCCAGCCGCTCGCACGACCACTCGTACATCTCGGCCTGCATGTCCCCGTCCGGCCCAGGCACACGCCCCCGCTCGATATCGTGCGCCAGCTTCGTACCCTCCTCCGCCGTCAGCGCGTACAGCGACAGGTGCTCCGGCGCGAGCTCTATCGCCTCCTCCAGCGTCGCCTGCCAGCGTTCCATCTCTTGCTCGGCCAACCCATATATCAGGTCGAGGTTTATGCGCTCGAACCCCGCCTCGCGCGCCCAGCGGTAGGCCTCCTTCGCCTCCTCCGCCGAGTGGATGCGGTCCAGCGCAGACAGCTCGTCGTCGTGAAACGACTGCACTCCGAAGCTGATCCGGTTCACGCCGAGGGACAACAGCCCGCGAAGATATCCGAGGTCCACCGTTCCCGGGTTCGCCTCAAAAGAGACTTCGGCACCCAAATCGAGGTCGAACGACTCCCGCATCGCCACCATCACCCGCTCGACCTCCTCCAGCGGCAGCAGCGACGGCGTCCCGCCGCCGAAGAAGGCGGTCTCGACGCGGCTTCCGCGCATCTGGCGGCCCCACAGCCGTATCTCATCGCAGAGCGCGCCCACAAACGGCCGCATTAGCGATTCGATGCCGGCGTAAGAGTTGAAGTCGCAATAGGAGCACTTCAACGTGCAGAACGGAATGTGGACGTAGAGGGAGAGGTCGTCTTTGCGGCTCACGCGCCAATCGTATCATCGGCGCGCGCCGTACGCCGAGGATCGGCGGTCCGCTCTAGCTCTCGGCGCTGCCGGCGGGGCTCGCTTGCTCCAGTAGCCGCGCCACGATCCAGTAGGCGATCGCTCCACCGATCAGATACGAAACAGGCCAGCCCATGAGGTCGAACAACCCGGTCACCAGCGTCCCGATCAGGCCGGGGATGAGGATGACAGACCAGCGTGGGCGCCAGAACGCTCTGCCCTGAATGGCCGAACTGACGCCGCCGAGTATCAATGCTGCTGCTAGGGCGCCCCCTGTAACCTCGGCGCCCTTCAATGCACTCATCCCGTAAATGTCGTCGTCGGAGGCCGAGGGTTGGGCCAGCACGACGGTCACGGTGAAGGCCAGCGCGCCAATCCCGAGCAGCAGATGCCAGAACGCCATCCCCTGCATCGCGAGCGCGAGCGGGTGCATCACTTTATCGTCGGACAGCCTGGT
>DATECV010000166.1:0-5438 GCA_035286725.1 Dehalococcoidia bacterium
GACGTTGGCGAAGGTGCCGCGCACCATGACCTCGTGGTTGCCGCGACGGGAGCCGTAGGAGTTGAAGTCCTCGGGCGCGACCTCGTGCTGCATCAGGTACTTCGCGGCGGGCGAGGTCTTCGCGATGCCGCCGGCGGGCGAGATGTGGTCGGTGGTGACGCTATCGCCGAGCATCGCAAGCACCCGCGCGCCGCGCACGTCGGACAGCGGCGCGGGGTCGAGGGACATGCCGTCGAAGTACGGCGGCTTGCGGATGTAGGTGCTGTCCGCCTCCCAGGCGAAGCGCTCGCCGCGGGGGACGTCGAGCGCGCGCCAGTCGTCGGTGCCCTCGAAGACGTGGGCGTACTTCGCGCGGAACTGCTCGGACTTCACGGACGAACGCACGGTATCGCGGACCTGCTGCTGCGTGGGCCAGACGTCGCGCAGGTACACGGGCGCGCCGTCCTTGCCGGCACCGAGGGGTTCACGCTGGAGGTCGATGTCCATGGTTCCGGCGAGGGCGTAGGCGACGACGAGCGGGGGAGAGGCGAGGTAGTTCGCGCGGACCTCCTGCTGCACACGGCCCTCGAAGTTGCGGTTGCCGGAGAGCACGGAGCAGGCGACGAGGTTGCCATCGCGGATGGCGGCGGAGACGGCGTCCGGGAGCGGGCCGCTGTTGCCGATGCAGGTCGTGCAGCCGTAGCCGACGAGGTAGAAGCCGAGCTGATCGAGGTACGGCGTGAGGCCGGCTTCATCCAGGTACTCGGTGACGACCTGGGAGCCGGGCGCGAGCGAGGTCTTCACCCAGGGCTTCGTGGCGAGGCCGCGCTCGGCAGCGTTCTTCGCCAGGAGACCGGCGGCGAGCATGACGGCCGGGTTCGAGGTGTTGGTACACGACGTGATAGCGGCGATGACGATGGAGCCGTGGGTCAGCGTGTAGGTCTTGCCGGCGTCGGTGACGCTGACTTTCTCGAACGGATCGTCCATCGGCGCGCCGCCGGGCTCAGCGGGGCTGCCGCCTTCGCTGACCCAGCGGCCGAGCTTGTCGGCATCGATGCCGTTGCACTGCTCGAAGGTCGAGAGCGCCTTGCGCCACTCGTGCTTGGCGCCGGCGAGGGGCACGCGGTCCTGGGGGCGCTTGGGGCCGGCGATGCTGGGCTCGACATCGGCGAGATCGAGCGCGAGGGTATCCGAGAAGGCCGGCGCGGGCGTGTCGTCGGTGCGGAAGAGTCCCTGCTCCTTTGCGTAGGCCTCGACGAGGGCGACGACGGCGTCGGGTCGGCCGGTAAAACGGAGATACGAGAGCGTCTCGGCGTCGACGGGGAAGAAGCCCATCGTGGCGCCGTACTCGGGGGCCATGTTGGCGATGGTCGCGCGGTCGGGCAGGGAGAGCGCGGAGAGGCCGGGGCCGAAAAACTCGACGAACTTCCCGACGACGCCCTTCTTGCGGAGCAGCTGGGTGACCATGAGGACGAGGTCCGTGGCAGTGGCGCCCTCGCGGAGCTGGCCGGTGAGCTTGAAGCCGATGACCTCGGGCGTGAGCATGGGCATGGGCTGGCCGAGCATGGCGGCCTCGGCCTCGATGCCGCCGACGCCCCATCCGAGGACGCCGAGCCCGTTGATCATCGTGGTGTGCGAGTCGGTGCCGACGACCGTGTCGGGATAGACGACGACGACGCCGTCACCGACGGGGGCATCCTCGACGCGCTCGAAGACGACGGAGGCGAGGTACTCGAGGTTGACCTGATGGACGATGCCGGTATCGGGCGGGACGACGCGGAAGTCGTCGAAGGAGTCCTGGCCCCAGCGGAGGAGGGCGTAGCGTTCGGCGTTACGCTCCATTTCCTTCTGGGCGTTGAAGAGGAAGGCCCCACTGCTGCCGAACTGGTCGACCTGCACCGAATGGTCGATGACGAGGTCGGTGGGCTGGAGGGGGTTGATGCGGCGCGGATCGCCGCCGAGATCGCGGATGGCGTCGCGCATGGCAGCGAGATCGACGACGCAGGGGACGCCGGTGAAGTCCTGCATGAGGACGCGGGCGGGGCGGAACTGGAGCTCGCGTTCGGCGGGGGCGGCGGGGTCCCAGGAGGCGAGCGCGGTTATGTCGTCTTTGGTGACGGAGCGGCCGTCCTCGTGGCGGACCAGGTTTTCGAGGAGGATCTTGAGAGAGAAGGGGAGGCGGGAGACGCGGCCCGCACCCGCCTTCTCGAGCGCGTCGAGGCGGTACATGTGGAGCTGCCGGCTGCCGACGGTGAGGGAGGCGCGAGCGCCGAAGCTGTCGATGGTGGTTGGCATGGCGGGGCTCCTTCGAATGGGGATCACCACCATTGTAATCCCGCCGTGACTTACCCGCGTGGGCGTCGATGACCCAGCGTGGGCGGCGGAGTTTGCTCGGAAATTTTGTCCATCCTCGCAACGATCGGCGGTCTGGAGTGCGTTTTTCGCAACCAGGCGGCGTGCGCGGGCGTGCGCCGTCCGATGGGGCATGGTGACCCGCGGCGATGGTGCGCGAGCCGACGATCGATCTCCAAGCGCGCGATGTCACTTTGGGGAATTTCCGGCGACTCGCCGGCTTGCGGGCTTGAGCAGTCGCGGGGGCATCGCCATGCCGCGACGGCCGCCAGCGCGCCGCCAAGGGAGCGTCAGCCACGGAGACTGCAGGGCGTTCGTATTGGCTGAGTGGCGGTAGAGAAGCCCGAGATGCGGAAATCGTAGCGGGAGCGAAATTGCAAGGTTCGGGGGTTGAAAACGTCGATGAGATGGCGCATGATAGCCGAAGGGTGAAGCCAATAACAGGTTAGCAATTTCCTGAAAGAGTCTTCATGGTCAACCAGCGGACGCTCGCCGCAGGTTCCGCCGCACCTACGCCGCCACGGCCGGCGTGGAGTTACTTGACAAACCACGCCGTGTTGCTGGTGTACGTGGCGCTGCACCCGGACTCCACCGTGCGGACGATCGCGCAGGACTTGGGGATCACGGAGCGGGCGACGCTTGCGATCATGCGGGACCTGGACGTGGAGGGCATCGTCGACCGGCACCGGACGGGGCGGCGGAACGCGTACTCGGTGAACTTCGGGCGGCTGGCGATGCTACGGCGGGGCGGGACGGCGAGTCCGCTGACGCCACGGCTGTTCGTGGACATCGTGATCAAGACGCTGTTCGAGATCGCATCACAGGCGGGGATGGTGGTCCCCCACGAGCCGCCACAGGCCGTGCCGGACGGCGAGAGCGAGGCGCGGGTTGGGAGCTGGGGATTCTTCACGAACCACCTGCTGATCCTGCTGGCGATCGCGCGGGATGGGACGCAGACGGTGCGCGAGCTGGCCGCGGCGGCGATGGTCACGGAACGGGCGGCGGTGGCGATCCTGAACCAGATGGAGGCGGAAGGGATCATCGAGCGGAAGCGGGGTGGCCGGCGGAACTCGTACACGATCGACTACGACGGGTTCCTGATGTTCCGGGGATGGCAGTTCGAGAGGTGGCGGATCCCGGCGGAGTTGATCGACGTGGCGACGACGGGGATCCGGATGCTGTCGAGCAGGGGTGACGCGTAGTTGAGGTACGCCAGATGACAACGCCCGGGTTCGCACCGATGCCAGACGCGCCGGCGCGACCGACGTGGACGTTCCTGACGAACCACCCGGTGATCCTGGTCTTCGTCGTACAGCACCCGGAGTCGACGGTGCGGGTGATCTCGCAGGGTGTGGGGCTGACGGAGCGGGCAACGCTGGCGATCCTGCGTGACCTGGACAACGAAGGGCTGGTGGAGCGGCACCGGAGCGGGCGGCGGAACACGTACGTGGTGAACTACGGCCGGCTGCTGGGGCTGTCGACAGGGACGGCGCTGTCGCCGCCCGCGTATGCGGTGGTCGGAGCGCTGATCTCGATCTCACCGGAGGCGCGGGCGACGGCGCGTGACCACGAGCCGACGGAAGAGGACAAGCGCCCGCGGGAGACCGGGTTCGAGTTCTTCACGAACCACACGATGATGCTGGCGGCGATCGCGCGGGCGAACACGGCGACGGTGCGGGAGCTGGCGGGCCGCGTGCGGGTGACGGAGCGGGCGGCGATGGCGATCGTGAGCCAGTTGGAGGCGGAAGGGATCGTGCAGCGGCGGCGGGAGGGGCGGAGGAACACGTACACGATCGACCTGGAGGCGTTCCGGCATTTCCGCGGGTGGACGTACGACGGGTGGGCGATGCCGAAGCCGCTGGTGGACGTGGCGGTGGCGGCGGTGCGGGCGCTGGGGCGGCTGTAGCTCAGGTCAGATATTCACCATAGAGACACAGAGCATCTGTGTTGAGGGTCAAGCGGCACGGGGGACCTCCAAGGTCCAGGTGCGGTGCTGGTGGACGAGCGCGTTGAGAAGGACGACGAGTTTGCGGAGGCTGGCGATGAGCGCGACGCGCTTGGGCTTGCCGGCGTCGACGAGATGCTGATAGAAGGCTCGGATCGGCGGGTTGTAGCGGACGGCGGACAGCGTTGCCATGTACAGCGTGCTGCGGACGTCGCGGCGTCCGCCCCAGGTGGTTCGGCGCCCTCGGAAGCGACCGCTGTCGTTGTTGAGCGGTGCCACGCCGACGAGCGCCGCCACTTCTTTGGCGTTGAGCGTGCCCAGTTCCGGAAGCTCCGTGAGCAGCGACCGTGTGGACTGCGGCCCGATGCCCGGCACACTGGCGACGATCGCGGCGGTGTCGCGCCAACGCTCCGCACTCAAGGCACGGTCGATCGCCGTGTCGAGCGAGGTGATCTCGTGATCGAGCGTGCGGATGATGCGGCGGCCGCTGGCGGCGACGACGGAGCTGACGCCGTCGAGACGGTTGGACTCGGCGACGCGCATGCGGACGAGCTGGCGACGGCGGGCGACGAGATCCTGAATTTGCTGGGCTTCGGCATCCCGAACGCCGCGGGGCTGCGGCTGGAGGGCTTGGCCGTAGCGAGCGAGCACGTGAGCATCGATGGCGTCGGTCTTCGCGAGGCGTCCGGCGGCACCGGCAAACTGGCGGACCTGACGCGGGTTGACGATGCAGACAGAGAGACCCGCTTTGGCAAGCGCGCGCGCCAGCGGCTGGTGATATCGTCCGGTCGCCTCCACAATGATGCCTGTGGGCCGCAGTGCGAGGAGCCGGCGGGCGAGCGAAGGGAATGCCTTCTGTTCGTTCGTCGTCTCCCAACACATTTGGGTGGGATGGACGGCGACGACGAGCTGTTCCTTCGCCACGTCGATGCCCACGTAGACCGTTGCAGAGTCCATGGTCGAAACCTCCCTCTTCAGCCCAACCTTGCACATTCGGGCGTGCTGCCCGGTCATCTGTACGGGCCTGAAGGGGACAACGAGTGCGACGACCACGGCTCTGTGACGGTCTTGAAAAGGACCCAGGACACAACGGTCCGACGCACCCGCGAACCCCGCCCGCGTGTATCGAACACCCGGTACCGCGAACATACAAGGACACAGA
>DATECV010000167.1:0-2092 GCA_035286725.1 Dehalococcoidia bacterium
TACCTCGAGCGTCCCATCGAGGAGCTGCTCGACAAGCTGCGTCACTGGCGCGCGGAGACCGTCCAGCTTCTCACCACGCTGGTCAATTGGAACTGGGCTCGCACCGGCCGCCACCTGGAGGTCGGGCGCCTCAGCATCCGCCAGATCGTCGAACACATGATCGAGCACGAAGCCGATCACCTCGCCACGATTCGCGCCCTCCGCGCCGGCGCCCCCAGGCCCAACGCGTGACCGCGGTACCCCCGTCAAGTTCGTTACACTTCTGCCATGAACAACGCCAAGCAAGAGACGCTGGCCACACTCGAAAAGCTTCCCGACGACGCCTCCATGGAGGACATCCTGGAAGAGCTCCTGTTCAAGGCGAAGGTCCTGCGGGGCATCGCGCAGGCTGAGCGCGGCGAGGTCATCCCCCACAGCCAGGTGAAGCGCGAGCTGGAACAGTGGCTGAAGTCGATTGGGCAGTAGATGCCCGCAACGATCTCGCCGATATCCAGGAGTTCATCGCCCTCGATTCGCCGAACATAGCAGCGGCGTTTGTCGAGCGTCTGCTGGCTGTCGCCGATCGCATTCGCGAGTTTCCCCGGTCTGGACGCGTCGTCCCGGAGTTTGAGGATGAACGCACGAGAGAAGTACTCGTGGGCGATTACCGAATCGTTTATCGGCTGATTCGCCAGAACGCAACGATTGTCGCGGTCAGCCACGCCAAACGCGACCTTCGTCGCATCGCGGAGCAACGCGGCTGGTCGGTCTAGCGCCCTCGCCGCACGATGCGGCGCACCGTATCCGGCGACAGCACCAACATCCCCACGGCCACCGCCAGCAGGATCAGCAGCCCGCCCGCGCCCACCCGCATCACCAGGTCCAGCCCGGTCGCGCCCCCGCTGAAGCCGTTGTAGATCATCACCACCGCCAGCAGCCCCGTCACCAGCGCCATCACAAACCCGCTGGCGCGCGCCGTTGGCGACGGCATCGGCTGTACGGCCGCCTGCTGCACCTCACGCGCCACCTGCGCACGCACCGCCGGCTGCTCGACGTCGGGCTGCGCGCCCGCGGTCCCACCCGACCGCCGCCGCTCCCGGTCGCGCTCGCGCTTCTTCTTCCGTCCCTTCGGCTCTGCCATCGCTACTCCACCGGCCCCAGCGCCAGCCCGATCAGCCGGTATGTCAGCTTCGCCGCCAGTTGCGCGCACGACGCCGGTCCCAGCGACGGCGAAAGCTCTGTCACGTCGAATCCCACGATCCGCCTCCGCTTGGCCACCGCGATCAGCAGGTCGCTCACCTCGTCCCAGTGCAGTCCGCCCGGCTCCGGCGTCCCCACTGCGGACATCTCCGCCGGGTCGAAGTTGTCCAGGTCGATCGTGATGTACACGTCGTCGTCCAGCTTTGACACCACGTCGTCCGGCCCCGCCGCCCGCAGCTCACGCGGCGAGTAGAACGCCAGCCCCTCCTCGCGGATGAACGCCGCATCCTCGACCGACGCGCTGCGCAGCCCAACCTGCGTCACCGGCGCCACGTCCAGCGCCCGCCGCAGCGTACACGCGTGGTTGAAGCGCGAGTCCAGGTACTCCTCGCGCAGGTCGCTGTGCGCGTCGAATGCCAGCACGCACAGCCCCGGCGTCCGCTTCGCGTGCGCCCGTACCGCGCCCGCCGCCACCGTGTGCTCGCCGCCCAGCGTCACCACGAACTTCCCCGCGTCCAGCAGCTCGCCCACCACCTCCTCGATGCGCGCGCACATCGCTTCCGGCGACCCCGTGTGCGGGGCCAGCTCCGGCAGCGTGTGGATGCCGTGCCGCCACGGCTCGATGCCCAGCCCGACGTCGTACAGCTCCATGTCCGCCGAGGCCTCGATGATCGCCCGCGGCCCATCCCGCGTGCCGGCGCGCGCCGTCACCGTGCTGTCGTAGGGCACCGGCAGCACGACCACGCGCGACCCCTCGAACGAGGAGTGCTCCGCCTCCAGCGAGGCAAAGTTCACAGGCGGATAAAACCGTCCATCACCCACGAAGTCAGAGTATAGACGCCGCGCGCCGAAAGCGAGCCGCTCGCGCGTGTAAGCAACGGCCGGCGCAAATAAAACAGCCCGCCAAAGGCGG
>DATECV010000168.1:0-13831 GCA_035286725.1 Dehalococcoidia bacterium
GAGGTCGTAGCCGACGCCGCGTGCATCCTCGGTGCGGGTGACGACGCCAGCGGCTTCGAGCTGCTTCAGCCGGCTTGAAAGCAGCGAGGGCGACATCAACGGCACGCCGCGCCGCAGGTCATTGAAGTGGCGGCTGCCGGCGATGAGCTCGCGTACGACCAGGAGACTCCACCGCTCGCAGAGGATCTCGGCCGCTTTGGCCATGGGGCAGAACTGGCCGTAACCCGGCATAGGCGCAGCATATCCGCCTCCGGCTCTGCCGCCTAGTACAGATCCCGTACTTGAGGATCGGGTCGCCTCGTGAGATGTTGGTTGCGGGCGAGCCGTGCGCATAACAGGGCCTCGCCGAATAGAGAGCTGATCAACATTGGAGAGGTGCAATGGCGAATCAACAGGTTGGATCTCTGGACGCGCCAAATCAGGTGCTGAACATGGAGCATGGCAGGATCGAAATCGTCCACATCGCCGGCGCCGGTGTCGGCCGCGCTACATTCCAGCCGGGTTGGAAGTGGTCGGAGCATGAGAAGCCAGTCGTAGGTGGTGGGGAGTACTGTGAAGTCCCGCACTTCGTCTTCCTGGCTGCCGGACAGCTCCATGTGGTGATGGCGGATGGGAGCGAATTCGACCTGAACGAAGGCGACATTGCGACCATCCCCGCCGGCCATGATGGATGGGTCGTCGGCGACAAGCCGGTAACGATGATTGACTTTGGCGGAATCGCGAAACCATTCTAGCGGAGGATGAGATGTCTGAGGCCGTGAAGGTTGCAGAGCAGTTGGCGGAGGAGTTTCGTTGCACAGCGGCAGAATACGACCGCACCGGCGAGTTTCCTTCGGCGAACTACGCACGAATGAAGGAGACCGGGTACTTGCGGGCGCCCGTGCCGGTCCAGCTTGGAGGACTCGGCGCGGGTCTCGCCGACATGGCACGCGCGCAACAGGCGCTCGCACGCGGGTGCGGGTCGACGGCGCTTGCCGTCAACATGCACCTCTTCCAGGTCGGCACGACGGTGGATGCCTGGCGGAACAAGATGCCGGTCGAACCACTCCTGAAACGGATCGTGGACGAAGGCATCGTGATTGCATCAAACGGCGCGGAGTCGATCGTGGCCGGAGACTGGACGACGGCGACCACGGCCGAAAAGCGAAACGGCGAATACATCGTCAACGGCCGTAAGTTCTTCTGCTCGCAGGCGCCGGGCATGGACATCCTGCGCTTCTTCGCGCGGGATACCGAGACGGGCGAGCTGCTCGTCGTCGGCGCCGGCGCGAATGCATTGGGCCTGAAGGTTGTGGAGACGTGGGACACGACGGGCATGCGGGCGACGGCCAGCCACGACATCGTGATCGACGATCTGCACGTACCGGAGACGGCGATAGGCGCGCGCCTGCCCGCTGGCGCGCCGACACGCACGCCCGCGATCGCCAACATCGGTCGCTGGTTCCTCATGCTCGCGTCCAGCGTCTATCTCGGTATCGCCGAGGAGGCGCGGGCGGAAGCGTACAAAGCGATCGGCGGAGGCATCAACAGCGCGAACCGCGATGAGGTGCTCACGAATATGCTCATCGGCCAGATGGAGGCGGAGTTCCTCACGGCGAGGTCGATCCGGGATCAGGCCGCGATGGAGCTCGACACGCCGCCCTCTGACCCTCAGGCCGGGCTGGCACTGGCGATTCTGTGCAAGGAGACCGTAACGTCGCACGCGATAGCTACGGTCGAGAAGGCGGTAGAGATCGCCGGAGGCCGGGCGTACTTCCGCAAGTCACCGCTCGAGAGGCTGGCGCGCGATGTCCGGGCCGCGAGGTTCCACCCGCCGGCATCGCCGGTGTCGTTCCAGATGGCGGGCGAGCGCATGCGCGACGAATATGGGACGCTCATGCCGGCCGGAAGACGCTAACGCGTGCGGCGCCCTCGCCGGGCACGGAGCCTGTCGAGACCAGGCGGGTTTGGTAGCTCGACATATATCCGCCGGCGGCTCGTCGGTCGCGTCGTCCACGGCGACCGGCGGACTCCCACGCTGAAACATACGCGTTGACAGCGGCCGCGGGCGGGCGTATCGTAAGTCTCACGAATAGTTCGTGAGGCTAATGATATGCCCGCCCGTCCCCTGGTCGAGCAGGCCGCCCGCATCGTCGACCTGCTCCCGATCATCATCAAGAACCTCCGGATCGGCCGGCTGCTCGACAACGTGCGGCCGGGATTGAGCCTGTCGCAGGCGCTGGCGCTGCTCGCGATGGAACGGACGAACGCCGAGGGCGCTCCCATGCGTGAACTCGCCGACGAGCTCGGCGTCACTGTGCCGACGACCACCGGCCTGATCGACCGGCTGGTCCGGGAGGGGCTGGCACAGCGCCGGCCCCATCCGACCGACCGCAGGGTCGTCCTCGTGCTCCCGACCGCCGAGGGTCGGGCCGTCGTCCGGCGCAGCGCCACCTACCTGACCGAGGTCATGGCCGCGGTGCTGTCGGACGTCGATGAAGGCGAGCGCGAGTCGCTTGTGCGCGCCGTCGAACGCGTGCATGACCTGTCGGGCCGTATCCAGGACGAACAACGCCGAATCGCATCCTCAGCCTGAGCCACATGGGAGGTTGAACATGACCACGAAGCCGATCGATACCAGTGAAGCCGCGCGGAATGGCGGTGCGGGGCGGACCGCGCCGGCGACGGAGCACCGTTATCGCAAGAACGTGGAGTGGGATAGCGTCACGTGGGCGACGCATTGCGTCGACTGTTATCCCGGCAACTGTCCGTATCGCGTCTACGTCAAGGACGGTGTCATTGTCGGCGAGGAGCAGGCCGGGACCATGCCCGTCGTCGAAGAAGGCGTGCCCGATATGAACCCGCTGGGGTGCCAGAAAGGCGCCGCGTGGAGCGGCCTGCTGAACGCGCCGGAGCGCGTGCTGCACCCGCTGAAACGGGCCGGCGCCCGCGGTGCCGGCAAGTGGGCGGAGGTCTCCTGGAACCAGGCGCTGACGGAGATCGCCGACCACATCCTAGACGCGATCGAAGAAGACGGTCCCGAGACGATCATCAACGAGGGAACGCCAGGCGAAGGCGGCCTCATGACAGGCTTCATGTTCTCGCGGCTGATCGGCCTTCTGGGCGGCCTCGCGCTCGACACCAACGCGACGATCAACGACTTCTCGCCCGGCATCTACCTTACGTTCGGCAAGTTCGACCCGGCGAGCAGCATCGACGACATCTTCCACACCGAATTTGTCATGTACACGCACAGCAACCCGGCGTACACGATGATCCCGTCGTTCCATTTCACCACCGAGGCCCGATACAAGGGCGCGGAGGTCGTCGTGGTCGCGCCCGACTGCAGCCCGTCGCACACGCACGCCGACTACTACGTGCCCATCAAGCCCGGCACCGACGCGGCGCTCGGCCTCGCGATGGCGCAGGTGATCATCGAGGAAGGCACATACAACCGCGAGTTCGTCTGCGAGCAGACGGACCTGCCGTTGCTCGTGCGCGTCGACAACTGGCGGTTCCTCCGGGGGTCCGACATGCGGGACGGCGCCCGTGACGATCAGTTCTACATCTGGGACGAGGTCACCGACGCCCTGGCCGAAGCGCCGCTCGCGACGCTCGCTCTCGGCGGCCTGCGCCCCGCGCTCTCCGGCTCCAGGTCGGTCCAGCTCAAGGATGGCACCACGACCCACGTCGTCTCAGTCTTCGAGCTCATGAAGGAACGGCTCGCGGGCTACACGCCCGAGAAGGCTTCCGAGATGTGCGGCGTGAACCCGGAGATGATCCGGACGCTCGCCCGGAAGATCGCGAGCAAGCGCGGCAGCATCTTCTGCGGCGGGACGTCGTTCAAGTACTACCACTCCGACCTGATGCTGCGGTCGTACCTGCTCGTGCTGGCGCTCACGGGGAACTGGGGCCGCAAAGGCACCGGGCCGGTTGAATGGTCGGTCGCCGGTTTCGATGGACCGTTCCTCTCCTTCGCCAAGAGCGACGTCGGCCGCGGTGAAGCGCGCAAGGTCCTCGAGCTGCGCAAAGCGCTGACCGGTGCGATCAAGAACGAAGACCCGACGATGACCGAGGAAATGGCGCACATCGAGCTGATGCACCGCTTCGCCCAGGTGCAGGGCCAGGTCCCGCCGGCGATGCTCTGGTACGAGCACTGGGGCTATAAGGAGAACTGGAACAACCGCGACTATAACGACCCGTCGATGCAGCGCCCGTTCGACGACTTCATCAAGGAGGCGCTGGCGAAGGATTGGTGGAAGGCTCCCGCGCGTACCGCGACAACCAAAACTCCTCGGGTCTACTTTGAAGTCGGTGGCAACGCGATGCGGCGCACGCGCGGCGGCCAGAACCTCATGCTGCCCAACATCTGGGCGAAGCTCCGGTGCGCCGTCAGCGTCGACTGGCGCATGAACACCACGGGCATGTGGGCCGACTACGTCCTGCCGGTAGCCCACCACTTCGAGAAGATGGCCTTCATGTTCCCGACGCCGCACCTGATGAACCTCACTTTCTCCGACAAGGCAGTGGAACCACCGCCGGGCGTCATGGCCGAGGTGGAGATGGCGGTGATGCTCGCTGAGAAGATCGAGGAGCGAGCGAAGGCCCGCGGCATCACGGAGGTGACCGACGCGCTCGGCGCCGTGCGTCCGATTGCGGGACTACGAAACCTGTTCACCATGAACGGGGCGCTGGACAACACCGAGTCGGTCGCGCGCGAATGGGTGAGTGACGCTGTCGAGTCGGGCAACCTGCCGGAGGGCACGTCACTGGACACGTTGCGCGAGAAGGGTTACATGCGCTTCCTCAACTGGGGCATGGGGCCGATGTCGCACAGTCAGGCAGCCGACATCAAGATGGACGAAACGCACACGGCATTCACCTGGCACACCGAGAAGAAGGTCCCCTACCCTACGCTGACGCGCCGCGCTCAGTTCTACATCGACCACGAGTGGTTCATGGAGGCCGACGAGGCGCTGCCGTGCCACAAGGACAACCCCCCGCAAGGCGGCGACTATCCGTTTTCGATGACCAGCGGACACAACCGCTGGAGCGTCCATTCAATGAACATCACCAACAAGACGCTCCTGCAGACGCACCGCGGCCGCCCGCACCTGGTAATGAACGACAGCGACGCTGCCCGTCTCGGCATCCGCGACGAGGAAGAGGTCGATGTACACAACGACCTCGGCACGTTCATCGTGCCGGTCAAGCTTTCGCCCAGTGTTCGGCCGGGCCAGGTGATCTCGTACAACGGCTGGGAACCCTACCAGTACAAGACGTGGAAGGGCGCCTCGGACCTGGAGCCCGGCATGGTGAAATGGCTGCACTTCGCCGGCGACTACGGGCACCTGCGCTACTGGCCGCTCCAGTGGCAGCCAGTGCCGTTCGATCGCGGCATCCGCGTCGAGGTGTCGAAGATCGACTAGCGGATGATGCGAGCGCGAACGGCTAACGGCTACACCTCATGAGTGATGCCGGCCTCGATTCACTGAGATCCCCGTTTGGCAACACCGCAACAGGGTCCGGCGAGCAATCGCCGGGCCCTTCCCCGTTAGTTCGTCGGCCCTCCCTCCCCCCAATCACCCCTCTGACCCGGCACACGCGCCCGAGACTGATCCGCGCGCCGGGATCCCGCGAACAACTGACGAGCAGTCCGCAACGGAGCCGCCCGTGAAGCTACGTCTCGTCGTCCTTCTCGCAATACTCGTGGCATCGGGCCTCTTGCTGGCCGCCGCCTCGCAGAACTCCCGGTAGCCCCCGATGCACGCGTCGCGGCCCTCCGATCGGCCCGAGAAACCCGGTCCGGCCGTCACCGCATCGCGGGTGCAACTGGCCGCGCATGTCCTCCGGCCTGCCCTCCACCCAGGCGCGATTGATCCGTCGCACGACCTCACACGGCTCGTCCGCCATCATGTGGCTCCTTTCTCAGCACTACCGCCGCCGCCGATCGCGCGGGTAGACTGTCGTTCCACAGGCCACGAGGATTCGTAACAGGGAGCGCTGATGAAAGGCAAGACCTGCGTCGTAACCGGCGCCACCAACGGCATCGGCTTCGTCACGGCCCTGGAGCTCGCCCGCATGGGCGCCACGGTCGTCATGGTGGGCCGCGATCCGGCGCGCGGCGAGGCCGTCCGCGCCCGGATCGCCAGCACCGCCGGCAACGACGCGATCGATCTCCTTCTCGCCGATCTCTCGTCGCTCGCGGACGTCGATCGCCTCGCGGACGAGATCCGGACGAAGTACGACAGACTTGATGTCCTGGTGAACAACGCCGGTGCGTACAACAGGAGCCGTGCCGTCTCCCGCGATGGCTACGAGCTGACCTTCGCCGTCAACCACCTTGCGTACTTCGCGCTCACGCACCGCCTGCTCGACATGCTGAAGGCATCGGCGCCCGCGCGTATCGTCAACGTAAGCTCCGCCGCGCACAACGGGGCACAGATCCGGTTCGACGACCTCCACGCCGAACAGGGCTACAGCGGCATGCGCGCGTACGGGCAGTCGAAGTTGGCCAACGTCCTTCACGCCTACGAGCTGGCGCGACGCCTCGAGGGGAACGGCGTCACCGCGAACGCGCTGCATCCGGGCGTCGTCCGCACGGGTTTCGGCAAGAACAATCCCGGGTTCGTCGGAACGCTCTTCGGCGTCGCGCAGGTGATCGCGCGCCCGTTCTATGTCTCGCCCGAGAAGGGCGCTGAGACGTCCATTCACCTCGCTTCGTCGCCGGAGGTGGAGGGCGTTTCAGGCAAGTACTTCGTGAAGTGCAAGGCCGTCGCGTCCACGCCGCTGTCCTACGACGAACCCACCGCAGGCCGCCTCTGGGACGTCAGCGAACAGTTGACCGCGGTGCCCGGCCAGTAACCGTCAGACCGGCTAACCTGCTTCAGTCACGTGCATCTCCGGAGAAACGTACAGGAAGGCCGCCGTCCTTAATGCCTGAGCACACGACAGTGATCCGGTCGATGACGACGGAGGACCTTGCTCCCGCCGCCTACGTCCGGAAGTACGCGATGGAGGGGCTCCTCCGTGGCGAAGGTCGCGACCCGTGGCCGTGGATTCCGGGCAACGACTTCGCGCAGCGCCACATCCTCCGGACGGATCCCGGCGGCTGCTGGGTCGCCGAGATCAACGGCCTCGTCGTCGGCTTCGCCCAGGGCTTCGTCCGCGGAGACATCTGGTTCCTCGCCCAGCTCTTTGTCCATCCCGAGGTCCACGCGATCGGCATCGGACAGGAGCTGCTGCGACGCGCCTACGACTACGGCGTCGAGCGCGGCGCTGGCGTCTTTTCTGTCGTCTCGTCGACGTCTCCGGTCGCCCAGGCGCTCTACATGCGCGCCGGCATGTTCGCCTTCGCCATTGGCTATCGGCTCTCCGGCTCGATCGATGCCCTGCTCGATCTGCCGCAACCGGATGGCAACAAAAAGACCATCGTCGACTGCTCGGGCTGGCAGGACCGGATCGCCGACCTCGACCGCGCGACCTTCGGCGCCGAGCGCCGCGAGGACCACGCCTACTACCTCGATCCCACCTCCTGGTCGCTCGACGAAAGCGCGTCCTTCGGCCTGACCCGGGACGGCGACTTCCTTGGCTACGGCTATGCCCTCACGTCGGGCTTCATCGCTCCTCTCGTCGCTTACAAGCCGGAGGATCAGCTCCCCCTGCTCCGCTTGTGCGCGGAGTGGCTCCACGACCATCAAGTCTCCGACGGCAGCATGTGGGTCATCTCACACAACCAGACGCTGCACTCCGCCCTGCTCGGCCGTGGCTGGAGAGTCGGCGGCTGGTCCTTCCTGAAGGCCAACCGCCCCTTCGGCAAGTTCGACCGCTACCATCCCGCCGGCGGCATCCTCCTCTGAGCCGTTACCCCCGTGCGCGCCTATAATTCACGACCAC
Source organism: Dehalococcoidia bacterium (assembly GCA_035286725.1). Taxonomy (GTDB): domain Bacteria; phylum Chloroflexota; class Dehalococcoidia; order DSTF01; family JACRBR01; genus JACRBR01. Next base: position 7,876 of record DATECV010000168.1, read on the forward strand.
CCAGCGCGCGAAGGGCGATCGACATGGCCGAGGAACCCACTCCCTCCTACGTCGCGGGCGAGATCCCGCACGGCGCCGTGACTGCCGCGCTCATCGGCGAGCTCCAGGCTGCCGTTGGGAAGCGCTACGTGCTCTCCACGCCCGACGAGCTGCTCTCCTACGAGTACGACGCCACGATCGACCGCGCCCGGCCCCAGGCGGTCGTCCTGCCCGAGACCGCGGAACAGGTGGCCGCCGCCGTCCGCGCCGCCCGCCGCTTCGACGTGCCCGTGGTCCCCCGCGGGGCGGGTACCGGCATCAGCGGCGGCGCGCTCGCGGCCGTGGGAGGCGTCGTCGTCGCCCTCACCCGTATGCGGCGCATCATCGAGGTCGACGCGGAGAACCGTATCGCCGTCGTCGAGCCGGGCGTCGTGAATCTCGACCTGTCGAAGGCCGTCGCGAAACACGGCCTTTACTACGCGCCCGACCCTTCCAGCCAGCGCGCCTGCACGATCGGCGGCAACGTCGCTGAGAATGCCGGTGGCCCCCACACGCTCGCCGTCGGTTCCACCACCAACCACGTGCTCGGCCTCGAGCTCGTCCTCGCGGACGGCGAGATCGTCTGGGTCGGCGGCCGGACCCGGGATCTCCCCGGCTACGACCTCGCGGGCGGCTTCGTTGGCTCTGAGGGCACACTCGGCATCGCGACCAAGATCGCCGTGCGCCTTATGCGCCTGCCCGAGTCCACGCGCACGCTCCTCGCCATCTTCAACCGTCTCGACGACGCCAGCAACGCCGTCTCCGCCATCATCGCCGCGGGCATCGTCCCGTCCGCGCTCGAGATGATGGACAAGATGATCATCCACGCGGTCGAGCAGGCCCTTCACTGCGGCTACCCGCTCGATGCCGAGGCGGTCCTCCTGATTGAGGTCGAGGGCCTCGAGGAGAGCACCGCCGAACAGGCCGGAGACATCGACCGCATCTGTTGCGAGAGCGGCGCGCGCGAGGTCCGTCTCGCCGTCGAGCAGGCCGATCGCGACCTTCTGTGGGCCGGCCGCAAGTCCTCGCTCAGCGCCCTCGGCAGGTACTTTCCGAACTTCTACGTCCTGGACGGCGTCGTCCCGCGCACACGCCTCGTCGAGGTCCTTCGCGCGTCCAATGCCGTCGCCGAGAAGTACGGCCTGGCCGTCGCCAACGTCTTTCACGCCGGCGATGGCAACCTCCACCCCAACCTGCTCTTCGATGAACGCGTCCCCGGTACCACGGCAAAGGTGCTCCAGGCGGGCGCGGAGATCATGCGCCTCTGCGTTGACGCTGGCGGCAGCATCACCGGCGAGCACGGCGTCGGTCTCGAAAAGCGCGACTTTATGGCGTGGCTCTTCGATGACGCGGACATGGCGGCCATGGCGCGCCTCAAGCGCGCCTTCGGCGCCGACGAGCGTTTCAACCCCTGTAAAGCCTTCCCTGCTCACCGCGGGTGTGGCGAGGTGACCGCCGCGCGCATCCAGCGAGCAGCGGCACAGATCGGCGACGAGAACGTGTATGTCTGATCCGGCGATCGCCTCACGCATTGATGGTTTCGCGGCTGCGGTTAGCCATCTGCAGCTTCCGGTAGTCGACTCAGGGGCTTTCGTTGTGGACGGACTGAAGCCGGCTACGGTGGTCTGCCCAAAGTCGCTGTCCCAGCTTCAGGAATGCCTATCTGAAGCGCATAATCAGCGACTTTATGTCACGACGATCGGCGGAGGCGCCCACCTCCATCTCGGCAACGTCCCGGACGCCTTCGATGTCGGCGTCTGTACCCCCGGCCTCGACCGCATCATTGATCACGAGCCCGCGGACATGACCGTCACCGTCGAAGCCGGCGTACGGTTCGCAGACCTGCAGTCGGCACTTGGTGAGCACGGCCAGTTCCTTCCCCTCGATCCTCCGGGTGACGATCGTGCGACTGTCGGAGGCATCCTCGCGGCTAACGTCTCCGGCCCGCTCCGGCATCGATACGGCACCGCGCGCGATTGGCTGCTTGGCACCCGTGTCGTTCACGCCGATGGGACTACCAGCAAGTCCGGCGGACGCGTCGTGAAAAACGTCAGCGGTTACGACCTCCACAAGCTCTACGTCGGCTCACTCGGTACGCTCGCCGTCATCGCCGAGGTTACCTTCAAGCTCGCTCCGCTTCCGAAGGTCGACCGCACTGTCGGTGTGGCGTGTCCATCGCCGGCCGCCGCGCAGTCCATCATCAGCGCCGCCCACGAGCGTGGCCTCGCGGTCGTCGCTGCCGAGCTCCTTTCGCCGCCCGCCGCCAACGCCGTCTGCGATCGTGGCGCATGGACCGCGCTCCTCCGCGTCGCCGGGGGTGCGGCTGCCGCCGCGCGCACCATGGACGAGATCGGCGACTACGCGGCGCTCGCCGAAGGTGAGCTCACCGACGAACCGGCTGCCTGGGAGCGCTGGCGCGGCGCGTTCGGCCCGGCTCCCCTTTCCCTGCGCGCCAGCGTGGCGCCCTCGCACGCCGCCGCCCTCGCCGAGACGCTCGACCGACGCTTCGCCGGCGATGCGGGTCGCATCACCGCGACATCCACCGCCGGCCTCGTCCGGATGAACCTCTCGCCTGCGGACGACGTGCGTGCGTCTGCCATCATCGACCACGCTCGCGAGATCGCCACCCAACGAGGCGGGTTCGTTGTCGTCGACGCCGCCCCGCTCGCGGTGAAGAAACAGATCGACGTCTTCGGCCCGCCGCGCTCCGACATCGAGATCATGCGCCGGCTCAAGCAGCAGTTCGACCCCGAGCGTCGCCTGTCGCCCGGCCGCTTCATGGGAAGGATCTGATGGCGCTCGACACGCGCGACGACACAAGCTCCCACGAGCATACGCTGGCCGAGGACCTCTCGCGCTGCATCCACTGCGGCTTCTGCCTTCAGGCCTGCCCCACCTACCTCGACCTCGGCCTCGAGGCAGACTCGCCCCGCGGGCGCATCCAGATCGTCGCCGCCATCGAGGACGGCCGTGCGCAGCCCACGCCGGCGCTCCTCGGTCATCTCGATCTCTGCCTCCAGTGCCGCGCCTGCGAGACCGCCTGCCCCTCCGGCGTCCAGTACGGCCGCATCATGGAGACCGCCCGCGCGCAGATTGTCGAGCGTCGCGATCCGCCCCTCGCATGGCGGCTCCGTATTGCCGCCATGCGCCAGCTCCTGCCGCACCCCGCGCGCCTTCGCGCCGCAACCGCCGCGCTTCGCCTCTACCAGCGTTCGCCCGCCCGCCGCCTTGTCCGCCGCTCCGGCGTCCTCGGTCACCTCCCGGGCGACCTCGCCTCCGCCGAGGCCTCGCTCCCCGAGATCCCACGCCGCCCGTTCTCCCCGCCGCGTCAACCTGCCGGCCTCTCGCGCACGGTCGCCATGCTCACCGGCTGCGTCATGCCGCACATGTACCCGCGCTCCCACGACGCCACCGTCCGCGTCCTCAACCGCCTCGGCTACCACGCCGTCTTCCCCGAAGAGCAGACCTGCTGCGGCGCGCTGAGCCTGCACGGCGGCGACCGCGCCTTTGCGCGCGACCTCGCCCGCCGCAACATCGACGCCTTCCTGGCCGAAAACACCTGCGCGGTCATCGTGAACTCCGCCGGCTGCGGCTCGACGATGAAGGAGTACGGCGAGCTGCTGGCGCACGACGCGGCCTATCGCGAGCGCGCGGGACGGCTCGCCGGGCTCACGAAGGACGTGCTCGAGTTCGTCGCCGAACACGACCTGGGTCCTCTGGGCCCGCTGCCGAAGTCGCGCGGCGCCGTCACCTACCAGGACTCGTGTCATCTCGTCCATGCGCAGAAGGTCACGAAGGCCCCGCGCGCCATCATGAGCCAGATCCCCGGCCTCGACCTCCGCGAGATGTCCGCGCCCGACCGCTGCTGCGGCTCCGCCGGCCTCTACTCGTTCGTCCAGCGTGAGATGTCGGGCCGCCTGCTCCGGTCGAAGATGGACGACGTCGCCGCCACCGGCGCCACCTGCGTCGCCACCGCCAACCCGGGCTGCATGACCCAGCTCGAGGCCGGCCTTCGCCTCCGCAAAATCACGGGGGACGTCGTCCACGTTATCGAGCTCCTCGACGAATCGATGCGCGCGGCCGAACGCGCGGGCCTGCGATGACCTCGCCCATCCACGTCCGCGCAAAGCCCGGAGACGTCGCTCCGGCCGTCATCCTCGTCGGCGACCCCGGTCGCGCGACCCGCGCCGCCGAGTTCCTCGACGGCGATCGCTGCTACAACGAGTTCCGCGGCCTGCTCGGCTACACCGGCACGTACAACGGCACAGCGGTCTCCGTCCAGACCACTGGCATGGGCGCGCCCAGCGCCGCTATCGTCGTCGAGGAGCTCGCCATGTTCGGAGCGAAGCTGCTGATCCGTGCCGGGACCTGCGGCGCCGTCCAGCCGCACATGCGGGCCACCGACCTCGTCATCGCGACGAGCGCCGTCCCGCTCGACGGCGCCACGCGCGAGTACACACAGGGCGACCCCTTCGCCCCCACCGCGACCTTCCGCGTCGTGGAAGCCCTCGCCGCCGCCGCGAAAACCACCGGCCACCGCTGCCACGTCGGGCCCATCGCCACGGAGGACGCGCTGTACGCCGTCCGCGAGAACTGGACGGCGCGCTGGCAGGCCCGCGGCATCCTCGCCCAGGAGATGGAGGCCAGCGTCATCTTCACGCTCGCCGCCCTCCGCGGCATGGACGCCGGCTGCATCCTCGTCGCCAGCAACGCTGCCGGCCACCACGAGCGCCTCCCCGACGACGCGCTCGCCCCCCACATCGACGCCATGCTCAAAATCGCCCTCGACGCTATGGTCATGCTGTCCGCGGGATAACGCGATGTGGCACAGCCGTCCCCCGCTGTGCGGTCCGTGACGCGATGTGGCACAGCCGCCCCGGCTGTGCGGTTCGGTGACTCGATCGACGCTCGCGCTCACCCAGGGGTTGAGGTCGCTGGCCCGTCCAACGCCTTCACCACCGCATCGAGATTCTCCGTGACACTCTGCGCGGCATCCACCCGCATCACCGCTCCCTCGTCCGGCCCCACCGCCTCCATCCGCCGCTTCTGCTCGGCGTAGATCTCCCACGTCGCCTCAGAGGCTGACGCCCCCTCCTCCGCCCGCCGAGAGATCCTCCTTCGCACCACCTCGTCGTCAGCGACCACTTCCACCCCGAACATCGGCACGCCGCACGCGAGCCCGAGCGCTCGCGCCGCCTCCCGGTCCGCCCGCGCGATGTGCGTCGCGTCCACGATCACGCTCCGCCCCAGCATCAGGTGCCCGCGCGCCATCTCCCGCATCCGCTCGTACACTCGCTCCCGCTCTCCCGCTCCGTATCGCCCCGCCCCATACGTCGCTCCCGCGGTTTGCTGACTGTCGCCTGCTGTCCGTCCGCTGTCCCCTGTTGCCTGTTCCTCTCCCGCCGTTTGCCGCGCGCCGTCGCCCCTCCGCACCGCGTCCGAACTCAACACCACGGCCCCGATGCGGCACGCCAGCGCATCCGCCAGGTACGTCTTCCCGCTCCCCGACAATCCCACCATGTAGATCAGCCGCTGGCGATGCGCCGCCCCCACGTATGAGAGCGCAAGTTCGAAGTACCGCCGCGCGGCCGATCGCGATGCCGCTCGCGCCGCCTCCGGCACCTCCGCCTCCGCCGATCGCATCGCCTCCACCTTCCCGCGCACGAACGCCCGGTAGGCCCTGTAGAAACCCAGCACCAGCGGCAGCGTCTCGTCGCGAGCTTCACCCAGGTACGCGCCCAGCAGCTCGTCCGCAAGGCCTCTATGCCCCCGGAACTCCAGGTCCATCGCCAGGAATCCGATGTCCCCCGCCACGTCCCCGTACCGGATCCGGTCGTTGAACTCGATGCAGTCCATCACGCAGATCCCGCCGTCCTCGCGCACGTACACCGCGTCCGATCGCAGGTCGCCGTGGCAGTCCCGCACCCGCCCGCGGTCC
>DATECV010000169.1:0-2249 GCA_035286725.1 Dehalococcoidia bacterium
TGTACTCGGCGACGGATGAGAAGGACGTCTCCTTCAACCTGCTGCACAAGAAGGACGGCGTGCGCATCAAGCAGCAACGCTACTGCCCGGAGGACGAGGCGGTGGTGGAGTGGAACGACGTGGTGCGTGGGTACGAGATCGGCCCGGACCAGTACGTGATCATGGAGCCGGAGGACTTCGACAAGGTGCCGGTGGACACGACGCGCACCATCGAGATCACCGACTTCGTGCCGGACGAGCAGATCGACCCGATCTACTACCAGAAGACGTACTACCTGGAGCCCGACAAGGTGGGCGGGAAGCCGTTCGCGCTGCTGCGCGAGGTGTTGAAGGACAGCAAGCTGGTGGCGCTGGCGAAGGTGACGCTGCGCCAGAAGGAGCAGCTCTGCACGCTGCGCGTGTACAACAACATCGTCGCCCTGGAGACGATGTTCTACGCCGACGAGATCCGCGGGACGGAAGAGCTGGAAGCGCCGGAGGTCAGCATCAACGAGAAAGAGCTGACGATGGCGCGGTCGCTGGTGGAGATGCTGACGGGCGACTTCCAGCCGGAGAAGTACCACGACGCCTACCGCGAGGCGCTGCTGGAGCTTATCGAGGCGAAGGCGGAGGGCCAGGAGATCAAGCGGCCGGCGCCGGTCGCCAGCAAGATCACGGATCTGATGGAGGCGCTGCGGGCCAGCGTGGAGGCGGCGCGGCAGGAGCGGACGAGCGGAACTCCGGCGGCGGCCCAAGCGGATGCAGAGCAGGGTGAGGAAGAGCCGGCCGTGAAGACGGCCCGGCGCAGGCGCGCAGGATGAGGCGTTCGTCTCTGGACGACACAACCGTACACGCCACCCCCGTGCCGAAGGCGCTCCTCGGCAGGATGCCCGCATCGATCTCGCCGATGCTGGCGGTCGAAGCGGCGGAGCCTTTCGATTCGCCGGATCACATCTTCGAGCTGATGTGGGGCGGCGTGCGGGCGATGGCCCACGTGAGCGACGGCGTCGTGCGGCTGCGGGCGAGCAACGGGCGCGACCTGACGCCGTACTTCCCGGAGCTGCGCGCCATCCCGGACCGGTTGCAAGGCCGGGAGGCGATCCTGGACGGCGAGATCGTGGCGGCGGACGGCGACGGGCACCCGGCGTTCGAGCTGCTGAGGCCCCGGCTTCACGCGATGGCGACAGCGCTCCACGCGGAGCGCGGGCAGGTGGCCCAGCTTCCGGTGGAGTTCCGGCTGAAGAAGCTGGGCGGGACGCTGACGTACGTGGCTTTCGACATCCTGTGGCTGGACGGACGCGCGCTGCTGGATCGGCCGCTGTGGCAGCGGAAGAACCGGCTGCACCAGGTAATCACGCCCAGCCCCGAGTTCTCGCCGGTGGACTTCGTGGACAACGAAGGCGTGGCGTTCTTCGAGGCGGTGATCGAGCGGCGGCTGGAGGGCGTGGTGGCGAAGCAGAAGGCGAGCCAGTACACGCCGGGGCGGCGTTCGAAGGACTGGCAGGAGGCGCGCGCGTTCCAGGCGGGGAACTTCGTCATCGGCGGATACGCGATCGGCGGGACGCACCGCCGAGGCGAGCCGTTCAGCCAGCTACTCATGGGGGCGCACACGCAGGGGCGGTTCGAGTACGTGGGGTCGGTGTCGGGCGGGCTCACGGACAAGGAGGCGCGCGACCTGGTCGGGCTGTTGCAGCCGCTGCACGCGGGCGCGTCGCCGTTCTTCGACCCGCCGCCGCTGCCGCGGCTGATCTACTGGACGCGGCCGGAGGTTGTGTGCCGGGTGCGGTTCAGCGAATGGTCGCCGGACGGGCACCTGCGGTTCCCGATCTTCAGCGCGCTGCGGCCAGACGTCGCGGCGGAGGCGTGTGTGGTTAGCGGGTGAATTGTGAGTCGCTTCGGGCTCGGCACCTAACGTCTTACAGCCGTTGCCGCATTTTCAGAGGGACACGCAATCGACGCGCACTCGTGAAGCACGACTACTGGTCGTCGGTGGCGATTTTGGGGAGGCGCTTTGTGCGGTCGATGATCCGCGGGGCGCCGTCCTTGCGGCGGCGGGCTTCCTCTTTCGCCTCGGTGTGGCGGACATCGGCGACGATCTCGCGCTCGCCCCTGGACTTCGCGCGCTTCGGCCTGGGTTTGTAGAGCTCCGGGTGCTCGTTCATGGGGACGCCGCCGGTATTGGGCGTCTTCACTTCCTTGCCGAGGTGGTAGTAGGTGCCGCGGTCGGGGATCGCGCGGGGGTAGCCCTCGCGCATGGTGAAGGCGGAGAA
>DATECV010000170.1:0-3378 GCA_035286725.1 Dehalococcoidia bacterium
CAGCCCCGGGCCCTGACCCCACGTTGATCGCCAACGCCGATCGCCGCGACATCGCGCCGCCCACGACCGCAACCACCACAATCGCCGCTCCCGCCACCACGCTCGCCGCCCCGTTTCGCACCGGCGCCATCGCCAGGTCCTCGATCACGCCGAAGAACTCCCGGCGCACGTAGTCCCCGCCCTGCGCCCCCGCGTATCCCAGCACCGCCAGCCCGCCGATCAACACCGCTGCCCCCGCCGCTGCCAGCACCAGCCCCGGCGCCGCCAGCCGCCCCCATCCCCGGCACGCCGCGGACGTCGCCGCGCACATCGCCGCCGCCATCCCGAACAACACCATCGACGCGATCGCCGAGCGCCCGTGGTTCGTGTCCGTCAGTTGCCCCAGCATCCGGTCCGTCAGCCCCGCGATCGAGAACACGCCGCCCGCGCCCTTCCCCTCCGCCGTCTCCCGCAACACCCCCGTCCCGTCCTCGTACAACCGGTCCGCCGATCGCGCGAGCATCATCGCGCGCAGCTCGGCCTTCGGCGTCCCCAGCACGTCCTCTTTCGTCAGCCCCAGCGCGATCGGATAGTCCTCCAGTTCCACGCTGCCGCCGGCCTGCGCGCCCTCCGCCTGCTCCTGCATCTCGTCGTAGTGCCGCCCGAGCAGCGCGTCGATCTCCGTCAACGCCGCCGTCGCCCGCTGCAGCGATGCCTTCGCCGTTCCCTCCGAGGAAGCCTGGTACAACTGCAGCGCACCCAGCGCCAGCGTCAGCGTCAGAAACGCGACGAACCCCAGCATCCACTTCGCCACGTTGCGTTGGTCGTCAGGAGTTGCGTGATGGTCGATGGCGGGCCGGTACGGCGATTGCGGGTACGCCACCGGCTACTCCGCCGGCACGGCGACGACGCGCGCCACCCGGTCGTGCAGCGCCCGGTGGTGCCGGTCGATCGAGGCCGAGACCAGCGCGATGACCGGCGACGCCAGGCACAGCGTCACAATCACCCCGAAGAGTACGAACACTAGCTGGCTCGCCACCAGCGAGATCACGCCCAGCAGCGAGAAGCCCGCCACCAGCGTCATCGGCCAGTTGAACAGCAGCGGATTGGCGCAAAGCCACCACACCACTGCATCCCGAAGCCGCACCGCCGCCCCGTCCTCCAGCACCAGCTTCAGCCCGGCCACGTACTGGCCCCCCGTCTGCCCGCGCGTTACCAGCAGCGCCACGTTCAGCGCCGACCAGACGAGCGGCACGCCTATGCCGATGATTCCGAGGAACAGGTAGAACTGCGCGTCGCTCGGGTCGTCCTCCGCCCAGTTCGTGCTGGCCAGCAGGACGAACCCCGCCAGCACCGTCAGGACCATCGTGATCGCCGCGAAGATCACCATGTCCACCGCGTACCCGCCGATGCGCGTGCGCAGGTGCGTCGCGTTGGTCTCGCGCTCCGCTGTTCGGGGCAGTGTCAACTCGTTTGTGCGTGCGATGGTGCGCCTCGTGCGGTGTGTGACCGCGCTGAGTATATCAACCGCCCCCGGCGGCTCCCGTCGTCGCCCGCGTCCGCGTGAGCGCGCCGTACGTCGTCGGCTGCCGGTTCCGCACCACGTCCGTCCCCGGCGCCCGCTCCTTGATGTGCGCCAGCGCCCGGTTTCCCTCCGCGCCCACGGCCAGTTCCTGCCGCTCCACCGCCACCGCCAGCACCCGCCCGTTCGGGTCCGCGATCAGCGTCGCTCCGTTCGCCGTCGGCGCCGCTGCCGCCGCCACGAACACGCGGTTCTCCTCGGCGCGCGTCCGCGCCGCGTGCAACATCGAAAGGCTCGGGTCGTCGCCTGCCCAGAGGATGATCTCCGCGCCCCGCAGCATCAGCGATCGCGCTACCTCCGGCACGTACCCCTCCGCCGACAACATCAAACCCACTCTCCCGATCGGCGTGTGAAACACCGGACAGGCGTCGTTCCCCATCGGCATCGTCGCGAACCGCTCGCCCGGTGGCTTGTGTGTCTGCCGGTGCGCCGCGATCCATCCTCGGTCACCCACCAGGTACATCGTCCGGAACCCGTCCCCGGACGGATCCCAGGCCACGAACGACACGCACACGCCCGTCTCCTCCGCGATCGCCTGCATCCCCTCCAGCACCTCGTCGTGGTCGTACGCATGCCGCCGCCGCGAAGGCGTCGCCGGAAACACCACCAGCCGCGCGTCCATCAGCGCCTGCCGCTCCACGTGCCGCCGCGCCGCCGCCACGAACTCCGTCCCCGTCGCCGGCATCGCCATCTGCACCACCGCGATCCGCTGCTCTTGCTCCTGCGGCACAAACGTCTCGTCCAGCGTCCGCAGCACCGGCAGGCTCTCCGTCGGATGCGACAGGATCTCGTACAACTCCGGCCTGCGCGTAACCGGCGGCGCCGCGTCCGCGATCGGTACGTCGTGTACCAGCACCGCGTCCTCCTCCGGCCCCAGCGCCGCCACCACCGTCCCCCGCGGGTCGATGAAGCACGACCGCCCCGCGTACACGATGCTCTCCGCCTCCACGCCGCTCTTGTCCGCGCACGCGATCCACACGCCGTTCTCCGCCGCCCGCGTCCGCATCAGGTACTCGTACTGCGTCGTCGTTAGCTCCTCCGGCGACCGTCCGCCGCTCACCCACGCCGTCAGGTCCAGGATGATCTGCGCCCCGCTCAGCGTCAGGCTCCGCGCGATCTCCGGCAGCCGCCCATCCGCGCACACCAGCATCCCGACCCGCCCGATGTCCGTGTCGAACACGGGGTACGCGCTCCCCTGCGTGAACCACCGGTTGTCGAAGTGCCACAGAAACGACTTGTCGTACCGTCCCACGAGCGACCCGTCCCGTCCGAACAGCGCCGCCCCGTTCGCATACCCGCCGCCCGCCGCCTCCAGCGCCAGACCCACGGCGATATAGACCCCGTGCTCACGCGCCTTCGCCGCGAACCGCTCCACAGCCTCTGCCGGCGACAACACCCCGCACGACGCCAGGTCGCCCGTCCCCAGGAAGTACGCCGGATACGTCACCTCCGGCAGCGCAATCAGGTCAGGCTTCTCGCTCGCCGCCACCTCATCGATCCGCCGCATCGAATGCGCCAGTGAAGCCTCCGCCTCCTCCATCGAGAACGCCCGCAACTGCACCACCGCAACCCGCGCCGTCTTGCTCACCCCCCGAGTGTACTCCGTCGGAAAAGCCCGGCCCTCTACCCATCCGTTCTCATCTGTTGAAGAATCTGTTGAAGCACCAGTGTGTGGCACAGCCGCCCCGGCTGTGCACTGCGGTGCCACCTCCAACCGCCGCATCGAAGGTGTAGCGCCGGCCCCCCGCCTGCGCCACCGATGCTTCAACAGCGCCTCCTCTCCGCCAATCGATCCCCGGGGTGCATCCGTTCCCATC
>DATECV010000171.1:0-3977 GCA_035286725.1 Dehalococcoidia bacterium
TATCGCTGGAGCTGGGCGGGAAGTCGCCGAACGTCGTCTTCACCGACGCGAACATCGACGCGGCCGTGGCCGGCTCGTTTTTCGGCATCTACCTGAACACCGGGCAGGTGTGCCAGGCGGGCTCGCGACTGCTGCTGCAGGAGTCGATCAAGGACGAGTTCATGGCCAAGCTGCAGGCGTTCACGAAGACGGTGAAAGTCGGCAGCCCCGACGACCCCACGACGACGATGGGTCCGGTGATCAACGAGCAGCAGCTCGAGAAGGTCGTACGGTACGTACAGGTTGGCCAGGAGGAAGGTGCGAAGATGCTGTGCGGCGGCGGCCGCCTGACTGGCGACGCGTACGACAAGGGCCTGTTCGTGCAGCCGACGATCTTCGACAACGTGAAGAACGACATGACGATCGCGCGTGAGGAGATCTTCGGGCCCGTGTTGTCGGTGCTGACGTTCAAAGACGCCGACGAGGCGCTGCGGCTGGCGAACGACACGATCTACGGCCTCGCGTCGGCGGTGTGGACGAAGAACATCGACACCGCGTTCAAGATGGCGAAGGGGATCCAGGCCGGGACGGTGTGGGTGAACTCGTATCACAGCGCCGGACTGCCGTTCATGCCGTACGGCGGCTACAAGCAGAGCGGCGTCGGCCGAGAGCTGGGCCACGAGGGCCTGGACGAGTACATGGAGACGAAGGCCATCCAGATCAAGCTGGGCTGAAGCGCGTCAGCGCCTGAGCGAGCCGTTCTTGTAGGGGCGCAGCCTGCTGCGCCCTTCTCCACGTCCGGCGAGGATGCGCCATACTGACCGAGGAAGTTTCCAGGAGACGACGATGAGCGCATCGCGCTACAACGAGCTCACGCCGGAAGAACGCCACGTCATCGAGCAGAAGGGCACCGAACGGCCCTTTACCGGCGAGTACGACGACTTCTACGGCGCGGGCACCTACGTCTGCCGCCGCTGCGACGCACCCTTGTACCGCTCCGACGACAAGTTCGACGCCCACTGCGGCTGGCCCGCGTTCGACGATGAGATCCCGGGCGCCGTTAAGCGTCTGCCCGATCCCGACGGCCAGCGCATCGAGATCGAGTGCGCGAACTGCGGCGGGCACCTGGGCCACGTGTTCGTGGGTGAGCGCCTTACCGAGAAGAACACGCGTCATTGCGTGAACTCGCTGTCGATGAAGTTCGTGCCGGCGGAGAAGCGGCAATGAGCAGGGAATCGGGCCACCGGTGGTTTGCGGCCGTGTACGACCGGCTGAACGCGCGGGCTGAGCGCGGGCCGCTGGGGCGTGCGCGGCGCGAGCTGTTGGCGAGCGTGCAGGGCACGATACTGGAGATCGGCGCCGGGACGGGTGCGAACTTCGCGCACTATCCGGCGGACACGACGGTGATCGCGCTGGAGCCAGACCCGCACATGCTGAAGCGCGCGCGGACGCGGCTGGCGGGGCTGGGCCGTACGAACATCGACGTGCGGGGCGCTCCCGCCGAAGCGCTGCCCGTCGCCGACGCCTCGTTCGACACCGTCGTCTCGACGCTCGTCCTGTGTACGGTCCGCGACCCCGCGCAGTCGCTGGCCGAGATCCGCCGCGTGCTGCGGCCCGGCGGGCGGCTGCTCTTCATCGAGCACGTCCGCGGGGACGGCGCGCTGGGGCGATTCCAGGACGTCATCCGGCCCGCCTGGTCGTGGATGGGTGCGGGCTGCCAGCTCAACCGCGCCACCGCCGACTCGATGCGCGCCGCCGGGTTCGAGGTGACCATCGAGCAGCGCACCAAGCCGATGCCCATCCTGCCGGTGATCGTCGGCGCGGCCGCCCGCCCGTGACCGCCAACATCGTCATCGTTTCGACGGCCCAACAGCGCGAGGACGCGTTCGCCGTGCGCATCGCCGTGTTCGTGGACGAACAGGGCATCTCCCGAGAGGACGAGCTGGACGACGTCGACGAGCCGGCCGTTCACTGCGTCGGCTACGCCGGCGGGCGGCCGGTCGCGGCGGGCCGCCTGGTGGTCATGGACGGGTACGGCAAGATCGGCCGGATGGCGGTACTGCGCGAGAGCCGGGGTACGGGCCTGGGCGCCGGCGTGCTGGCGGCGCTGGAGCGCGAGGGCGCGGCCCGCGGCCTGCGCGAGTTCCGGCTCAGCGCGCAGCTCTCCGCGCGCGGCTTCTACGACCGCCTGGGATACGACGCCGACGGCGACGTGTACGACGAGGTCGGCATCCCACACATCGCGATGGTCAAGCGACTGTAGCTCGGGCCGCGCAGCTCGCGGCATCGGTCCTGGCAGACGCGGGAGCTTCGCCGCGGGCACCGGTACCGGAAGTCCGATCGAGTGGGGCCTGTCCCGCACCAGCGTGTCAAGTAGATTTGCGAGCACTTCCGTGCTCGGCGGGGCGCTTCACCAGCGGGCCACGCGGCCCTATACTAGCGCCACTGCCGGACACGCGGAGCAACAAGGGCGAGGCCGGACATGAGCGACAACACCAGCGACGAGCCCGCACCGCGGGGCGGACACGGCGGGCCACTGACGGGCGTGCGGGTGCTGGAATTCTCGGAGATCATCGCCGCGCCGTTCGGCGGGATGCTCCTCGCCGATATGGGTGCGGACGTCATCAAGGTCGAGCCACCGCTGGGCGAGCCGTGGCGGGGGTTCCAGCCGCTGGGCCTGCGCGAGGGGCGCGGCTACATTTCGCTGAACCGCGGCAAGCGCGGCATCACGCTGGACTTGACGATGCCGGACGCGAGAGAGATCGCGCAGTCGCTGGCGCGCCGGTCCGATGTGGTGATCATCAACTACCGCCCCGACGTGCCCGCCAAGCTGGGCATCGACTACGCCACGCTTTCGGCCGTGAACCCGCGGCTGGTCTACTGCGACAACACCGCTTTCGGACGCAAGGGCCCGTACGCGCACAGGCCCGGATACGACCTCATCGCCCAGGCGCTCACCGGCCTCATGACCGTGGAGGGCCGGCGCGAAGAAAGCGGAGTGCCGCTGCTGAACGCGCTCCCGTCGGCCGACATCTCGACCGGGCTGGCCATCGCGTGGGGGATCTGCGCGGCGCTGTACTCGCGCGAGCGCAGCGGCCGGGGGCAGTACATCTCGACGTCGCTGATGGCCAGCGCGCTGGCGATCCAAAACACGCGGCTGATGTCGATCGAGGCAGTCGATACGGAGCCGCGCGAGACGGCGATCACGAAGATCAACGATCTCCGCCAGCACGGCGCTCCGTACAAGGAGCAGCTCGACGTCATCGCGGGCGTGCGGCCCGCCCTCGGCAACATCTATTACCGCTGCTATCAGACGGCCGACGGCTTCGTCGCCGTCGGCTGCCTCAGCACGCCACTGCGCAGGAAGCTGCTGGGCGCCACGGGCATCGAGGACTGGCGCGTGGGCAAGCGTCCGGAGGAGATCGACTACACCGATCCGGAGGTGCTGCGGTTCTGCAAGGAGCTGGTCGCCGAAGCGGAGGCGCTGTTCAGGTCGAAGCCGACGACGGAGTGGCTGCACATTCTCGACAACTCCGGCGTCCCGGCGGGCAACCTGCAGTTCACGGAAGAGCTGCTGGAGGACCCACAGGTGCTGGAGAACGGCTACATCACCACTTTCGACCACCCGCTGATGGGGCCGATCCGCATGGCCGGCCCGATGATCCAGATGAGCGAGACGCCGCTGGCGCCCCAGGGCCCGTCACCCACGCTTGGCCAGCACACGGACGACATCCTGCGCGACGTGCTGGGCTACGACGACGCTCGCATCGAGGCGTTGCGGGCGGCCGGCGTGCTGGGTCAGGCGCAGCTCGCCGAGTAGCCGCCCCGCGTCCCGGCCAGGCGGTTACGAACCCGTAACGTTCTCCGCGCGCCACCGCGCGCTGAGCCAAACGGCCCTACTACCCCCGCCGCCCCGCGCGCGACAATGGTGGAAGCGAGGTGGAGCGATGGCCAACGGCACGCAGGAACCCGCGAAGTACCAGAACATCGAGCTGGCG
>DATECV010000172.1:0-6673 GCA_035286725.1 Dehalococcoidia bacterium
GATCCTAGCCGCCGCGCTCGCCCGGCGGAAAGGGCCGCTCAGCCTCGCCTCATCCGTGGGCCCGCTCGATCAGCGGGGCTCCCAGCAGCACCCACGTCCGGCGCTGCGCGATCTCCGCTGTGTGCGCCCTCAGGTGCGAGATGCTGCGCCGCACCACCTTCCGCGCCGTCCACTCCTCCGCGTCGGCGCTCCCCGGATGCACCGGGCGCCACACGCGGGACCGGCCCTCGTCATCCAGCCCCCGCAGCAGCGCGATGGTCGCCTCGAACTCCTCCTCTGGCGGCCTTACGCGCTCGAAGATGCCCGGCGCCGGCCCGTCCCGCAGGCTCTCGCGATAGAACAGGTCGAGCTGCAGCGCGTGGACCGTGATCTGCCGGATCGTCCGCGGCTCCGGCGACCACGGGTCCGGCTCGCCGATTGCCGAAGCCGGCGGCTCCCAGTCGAGGAGCAGGCCGGGCAGACCGCGCGCCGACGCCAGCAGGTCCGCCTGTGCGAACCGCATCCGCGCGATCATCCCCTCCAGCCCGGCTGAGCTCAGCGGCCCTCGCTCCAGCTCGAAGAGAAAGTCGCCGCCCGTCGGCCGCCGCGCCTGCGCGTCCACCTCCTGCGCCGCGGTCCACGACGTGTCGTCGCCCGACGTCTCGTCGCCCGACGTGCCGTCGGCCGCATCCTCGCCGTGCGATCGCAGCCAGATCAGATGCTCGGCGATCGCGAGCCTGAGCCTGAGATCCAGATCCGCTCGATCGCGCCCGGCAGCCACGCACCCGGGCAGGTCCATGACCCACCCCAGCAACTCGCGCTCGTACGCGACGATCGCGACTTCGTGAAGCATGACCATGCCTCCTGCCGTAAGCGGGCGGGGTGTTGATACGCCGGGAGAATGGGGCGGCGTCGCGTTAGCCGTCGCGCTAGCTGATCTTCGTGATCTTGTACGTCACCAGGCCCCGGGGGGCGTTGACCTGCACTTCTTCGTTCAGCTTCTTCCCGATGAGCGCGCGCCCCACCGGGGATTCGTTGCTGATCTTCCCTTCGCGCGGGTCCGCCTCGGCCGGGCCCACGATGGTGTACTCCACCGATTTGCCGTCGGCCGTCTTCATCTTCACGTTGCTGCCCAGCATCACCGTCTTCGACTTGTGCGCCCCATCCTGGTCGATGATCGTCGCGTTCTGGATCAGGCTCTGTAGCTGGAGGATGCGCCCTTCCACCATCGCCTGCTCGTTCTTCGCGTCCTCGTACTCCGCGTTGTTCTGCGTGCTGGCCAGCTCCTTCGCCTGGTGGATCTTGTCCGCCACCTCTCGGCGGCGCACCGTCTCCAGGTGCTCCAACTCTCCCTCGATCTTGGCGAGGCCTTCCTTCGTGATCGGCTGCGGCTTGGCGACCATGCGACCCCCTTATCGATGCTCCCGCCGGCCGCTTGGGAACGGCCGGCGTCGCGTTCAGGGTTATGTTTGTGAAAAAAAGAACTGAGGCGATCGCCTCAGCACCTGAGCGATGCGGAGTATACCCCGCCCGCCCGCGGCCTGTAAAGCAATTCCTGTCGCGAATCCGAATCTATCCGGCCCCCTTCGGGAGAGCTTCGTTCCTCCTGCCTTTGATTCACATGATCGACATGGTGGCGCCGCTCTGAACGCCTGCCGGTTGATCTTCGCCCGCCTCGCGGCGACACTTGGGCTGACGTCACGCCCGGTCAACGAGGTCCGGACCCCACGATGCAAAGCAACGACGACGGTCGCCGAGGCGACGGCACGCGGCGCGGCGGCACGCGCCCCACGGGCACGGCGGACCGCCCGGGCGATCGCCGCGGGCCCTTCGACCGTATCCTCCGCACCACAGAGCCCCCGAACCCCAACGGCCCCGACCGCGCCGCGATCTATGTCGCCGGCGCCATCCTCGGTCTGGCCATCCTCCTCCTCGTCCTCCTCCTGCCCCCCGTCTCCATCCTCTCCGGCGATGACGACGGCGGCGCGCCATCCGATGGTCCCGGCACCGCCGACAACTACACCTCCACCGTTCGCGGCAGCATGCCCAAGCTGCCCGAAGGCCTCGCCGCCGCTTCCGCCATGTTCGATCTGGCCGCGCCCCAGGACGAGCAGGGCGCCTCCCGCGTCACCGTCCCCTTGAAGGACAAGCAGACCGAGGCCCGCAACCTCGGCCTCTATACGTACGTCGATGGCGGTTGGCAGCGCCTCTCGGATATCACCCTCGTCGCCGGAGGCGAGGCCGCGCGCGGCGATGTCAGCGCCCTCCCCGGCAACGTCGCCGTCCTCAAGCGCAGCAAGTCCACGCTCCAGGTCGCCGGCATCCTGCCCGCCGGCGCCACCGTCGACCCGCGCGCCGAGTCGTCGCTCACCGTCGTCCACCCCATCGTCTTCCTCACTACTCCCGATGGCAAGCTCGCCGGCACGCCGCCCGCCGTCCCCCCCGCGGGCTACAAGGTCGTGCCCGGCGTCGTCACGCTCGATCCCAACATCATCGACGACATCCTCCGCTCTTCCCAGCTCCAGGCCACTCACGCGGCCCAGATCGCCGAAACGGTCCGCGCCGGCAACTACGAGGGGATCAACATCGACTACCGCTCGGTCAACCCCCAGCTCCGCACGCAGTTCTCCACCTTCGTCCAGCTCGTCTCCAAGGCCCTGAAGGCCGATAGCCGGACCCTCACGCTCACCCTCCCCATGCCGGTCGTGACCGATGGCAACATCGACACCGGCGCCTACGACTGGGACGCCCTTGGCGCCCTCGCCGACACGATTGAAGTCGCGCCCGCCGATCTCGACCAGGAGCTTTACTTCCAGCGCGCCGAGGCTGCCCTCGACTACATCACGGAGCACGTCGACAAGACGAAGATCGCCCTCGCCATCAGCTCGCTCAGCGTCGAGCGCGGCAGCGACGGCCTGCGCGCGATCTCCTTCGACGAAGCCCTCGCCATCGCCGCCGCCGTCGACGTGAAGTCGACCGACGGCATCACCCCCAGCGAGCAGGTGCAGCTCGTCGCGAAGAACCTGGCCCCGTCGGAGGGCGCCAGCGGCCTCGGATGGGACGACACCGCGCGTGCCGTGACCTTCAGCTACAACGGCGCGGGCGGCAAGCGCACCGTCTGGATCGCCAACCAGTTCAGCGTCGCCTTCCGGCTGGAGCTGGCCCAGCGCTATCAGCTCGGCGGCGTCGTCATCAGCGACGTCTCGGTGCAGGGTGGACCCGCCGATGTCTGGTCCCCAGTCCAGCAGATCGCCGACACAGGTCAGCTCTCTCTGACCAAGCCCAACGGCGAGCTCCTCGTGCCCGCCTGGACCGTCGCCGATGGCGCCGGCTCCATCACCCCGTCCACCGGCACCTCCGTCGCCTGGACCGCGCCCGCCGCCGCCGGCTCGTACACCATGACCATCATCGTCAGCGACGGCATCGACCGCGCCGGCCAGACCATCCCCCTCGAGGTCTCCGCACCCGCCGCTCCCGAAACCCCCGCCGAATAGCCCGCAAGCCCTGTCCCCTGTCCCCTGTCCCCTAGGGAGCCTTCTCCCATCGCATTACGTTGAAGTACGGAACGCGGAACCAGTTCTCGAACTCCGGATGCGCTTCCAGCGACTGGTCCTCCGGCACCGGCTCGTCGAAGAACCGCAGCGTCAGGCCCGCCGCCAGGTACGCCTTCATGTACCCCGAAAGCGGCCGGTGGTAGTTCTCGATGCGGATATTGCGCCACTCGTACCACTGCGCGCGCTCTTCCGCGTAGTGGTCCAGCGCGAAGTACACGCGGCGGCCGTCCTCGTCGCGCAGCCAGCCAGAGTTCGGAAGCGCGTTGGCGCTCGTGAAGCCGAGGTTCGCGGCGACGATCGAACCGCCCGGCTTCAGCACGCGCGCGCACTCGGCGATCGCGCGGCGATAGTCCGGGATGTCGACGAGCGTGATGTAACTGACCACCAGGTCGAACGTCCCATCCTGGAACGGAAGCCGCGCGGCGTCGGAGAGCGCATAGTCGCCGGGACCTCGCTCGCGCGCCGTCGATGCCATCTCCGGCGTCACGTCGATGCCCGCACACCTCGCTCCGCGATCGGCGAGCATGCGGCAGAAGCGGCCTTCGCCGCACCCCAGGTCCAGCACGCGTTTGCCGGTGACGTCGCCGCAGAGCCGCAGCATCACCGGGTCGAGGAGGACGACCCGGGACGGATCTCCTCCGTCCTGGAAGTCGATGTACGCCCCCGCCGACGCGACCCACCCTCCAACGGCTTCGGACATGCACTCGCTCCCTGTGAATTCTCCCGCGGGCCCGCAATTGTATCCCGCCGTCCCCTGTCCCTTGTCCCTTGCTCGCTCCCTGTCCCCTGTCCCTTGTCCCCTGTCCTCTGTCCCTGTCCTCTGTCCTCTGTCCCCTGTCCCCTGTCCCCTACACTGCGCCCGATGTTGCGTGTGATCGGCGGCTCTGCCCGCGGACGGAAACTCAAGGGACCGCCAGAACGGCGCACCCCTCGCCGTCCCGTTCCCGGCCTCACCCGCACCGTCATCCACGCCGAGACCCGCCCCACGTCCGACCTCATCCGCGGCGTCATCTTCGACATGCTCGACGCGATGGGCGCCGGCTACGAGCGCGTCCTGGATCTGTATGCCGGCACCGGCGCCCTCGGTATCGAGGCCCTCAGCCGCGGCGATGGGACGGCCGACTTCGTCGAGCGCGACCCCGCCACGGCCGCCGTCATCGGCGAGAACGTGCGGGCCTGCGGATTCGAATCCCGCGCCACCGTCCATCGCTTGACAACCGAAGGCGCGACCCGGCGCCTCGTCGATTCCGGCCCCTTTACCCTTATCCTCGCCGACCCGCCGTATTACGATGAGGGCGCGCCGGAGGCCGTGCGGGCCGTCGCCGCGTCGCCGCTCGTCGGGCCGGAGACCGTGTTCGTCTACGAGCACCATCGCCGGACATCCCCGCCCGCGGCGCTCGGCGCCCTGCCGCTCTACCGGTCGCGCCGGCACGGCGATACCGTCGTATCGATTTACGCGGCGGGATGCCCCGAAGGAGAGGAGCACTCGTGAGCATCGCGCTCTTTCCCGGCCGGTTCGATCCGGTCACCAACGGCCACCGTGATATCGCACGCCGCTCCGCCCGCATGTTCGACCGCCTCATCGTCGCCGCCGCCGATCTCAGATCCAACTACCTCTTCACCACCGATGAGCGCGTCGGCCTCCTGCGCGAGGCCCTGACAGACCTCAAGAACGTTGAAGTCACCTCCTTCTCCGGCCTTACCGTCGAATTCGCCCGCAAGGTCGGCGCCACCGTTATCGTCCGCTCCATGCGCGGCAACACCGATTTCGAGGCCGAGTTCGACATGGCCCTTATGAACAAGAAAATGGCGCCCGAGATCGAATCCGTCTACATGATGGCCAGCCTCGAGCACCTTTTCATCTCCGGCACACGCATCCGCGAGGTATCAGGCCTGGGATATGATGTGAGTGACCTCGTGCCGCCCCATGTGTTCGCGGCGCTGACCAAAAAGTACGCCGAACGCGGCCGGTAACCATGAGGACGAGATAGCGTGGTCCAACGGCCGCGCGCGCAGGGAGGTGGGCCATCGATTCGCTGCACTTGATCGACCGCCTGGAAGAAATGATCGCCGAAGGACGCCGCATGCCCATCGGCGCAGGCATCGTCGTCGATCGCCGCCGCCTGCTCGATCTCGTCGACCAGATGCGCGCCGCCCTCCCCAACGAGATCCGCGAGGCCGAGGACATCCTCACCCGCCGGGATGAGATCCTGCAGCGCGCAGATGAAGAGGCGCAGATCAAACTCCATCGCGCCCAGGACCAGGTCGACCAGATCCTCGAGCACGACGCGATCGTGAAAGAGGCCCAGGCCCGCGCCGACATGCTGGTGCGCGAGGCCGACGCCCGCTGCGACGGCATGCTCCAGGACGCCGCGGTGCAGGCGAAGTCACGTCTCGCCGAGGCCGAAAAGCTGGCCGGCGAGCAGATGGACGAGGCCGACCGCTACGCCACGGAGATCCTTCAGCGCCTCGATGAACAGCTCGCCGCGTTCACGAAGAACGTCCGCATCGCCCTCGACGCCATGGACACCCGCCCCGAAGAAGCCCGCGCCTGATCTCCGCACGCAAAAACGTACCTCGACCGCGAGCACGGGACTCGACCAATCAGGCAAGGCGGCGTGGCGGGATTCGCGCCGGTTGGTACGCTGCCCTTCGTGAGCTGGCAGCCTTTCGTCTCCGTCCTCGTCCCCGTCCGTAACGAAGAGCGCTACGTTGAGCGCTGCCTGTACTCCCTCGCCGCCCAGGACTACCCGCGCACCCACTTCGAGGTGCTCGTCATCGACGGCCAGTCCACGGACAGCACGCGCCAGGTCGTGTCACGGTTCGCGGCCGAGTCCACCCTCGACCTGCGCCTGTTTCCGAACCCGCGGATTCGCACCGCGCCAGCGCTCAACATCGGCCTCCGCCACGCGCGCGGCGACGTCATCACCCACGTCGATGGTCACGCTTCCGTCGCGCCCGACTTTCTGCGCCGAGGCGTCGAGGCCCTCTCGCGCACCGGCGCGGACTGCGTGGGCGGTGTCATCCGCAGCCAGGGCGACACACCCGTAGGCGAGTCCATCGCCCTCGCCATGTCCTCGCGCTTCGGCGTCGGCGGCGCTGGCTTTCGCGTCGGCGGCGAGGGTCCCGTGGATACGGTC
>DATECV010000173.1:0-9255 GCA_035286725.1 Dehalococcoidia bacterium
GTCGCGGCGGACCTGGTCCTGGAGCTGGCTGGTCCAGTTGAAGCCGACGGCGCCGGCGATATGGCCCTCGTCGTAGGCGGTGGTGTCGACGTCGACCTCGACGAGCTTTACTCTGGGGTTATTGAGGTTATCGGCGACCCATTGGGTTGTCACGAGAACATCGGAAGCCATGATGCATTCTCCCTGCTGTGCGCTCCGTGGAGTTGCTGTTCAGCCGTGGTGCGTGGTGCGGTGAAGGCTCGCGGGCCTGTGCGGTCATTCTAGATTTAGTGACTCAACAACGTCAAAAGGCCCGCCAAACAAACGTCCGGTTGGCTCAGCGGAGGCCGCCCTGGAAGGACCAGTTGGAGGCGAGGAGGGCGGCGAGCAGGAGGATGACGACCGACAGGGCCAGCGTGGCAATGGAGGCCATCATCGAGTACTGACGGGCCTGGGCGATCTCGGCCTCGGGGGCGTCGCGTTCCTGGAGCTCCTGGAGCCGGCGGCCGAAGACGAAGCCGTGGGCGGCGGTGAGGAGGACGACAACGATGGCGAGCGTCATCTTGATGTTGAGGACCCAGAAGTAGCGCTTGAAGTCCATGAGCCCATCGCCCTGGACCTGGGCGAAGTTGTAGAAACCGGTGAGGATGACGAGGGCGAGCGCGCCGCCGCCCAGCATGCCGAAGCCGCGGGTGATCTGCCGGGTGAGGTCCTGGCGCAGCTTCGCATCGCCGATATTGCGGACGGCTGGCATGGCGACGGCGGCGAGGAACACCTGGGGGCCGACGAAGACGACGGCGCCGAGGATGTGGAGCCAGAGGACGATCGCGTCGAGCATCGTGTGGAGTGTACGACCGCGCCCGCTGAGGGCCAATCACAGTTTGTCGGGTGTCCAGCGAGCGGCCAGCGAGCGGGGAGTTTGCTCGGAAAAACAGCGTGCTTCGACAGGGCGCGGCCAACGCGGGTGACGAGACGCGCAGTTCTCGGGAGCGTTGCTGCGTTTTTCGAAGAAGCGACCCCATGCCGGCCAACGCGCGCCGGGGGAAACGGGGCGAACTATCCAGGTGAATGCCGGACGGCAGACGCGCTTCATGGGCGCGAGCGTAGGCGCTTTCGGGCGGGAGCTCCAAGCGAGCCGGATCACATTGAGGAAATTTCCTTGTTCGGAGTGCTGGGGAAGAGACAGAAGATTCCGGCCGTGAAACGAGAACGGGTACTGGCGCTGCCTTCACAGAGATGACGACGCCGCTTCCAGCGCATGTGCGGGCTGGTCGTTATGCTGGAGTGCTCCTGGAAACGAGGTTTTGTGGTGGGTCGATCTCGCCTTCTGTTGTTGCTGGTCGTGTGCGGGGCCGTGGTGGGCACGGTGGCGTGCAGCTCGGTGTTCGGCGGCACCGACCCGACACCGACGGCGACGGCGATACCGCCGAGCCCGACGCCGGACGTCCCCGACCTGACGGTGTTCCGCGGGTTCATCTATCCGCTCGAGGGCGGCTGCCTGCCGGAGGGTGACCAGCTGATGCCGAACGCGCCGCGCGAGTATCGCAGCGGGGTCCACGAGGGCGTGGACTTCTACGGCTACGACAACTGCGCGACGATCGAGGAGGGGACGCCGGTGGTGTCGGCGAAGGACGGCGTGGTGTTGCGGGTGGACCGGGACTATCGCGCGCTGACACAGGAGGAGCTGGACGCGGCGAACGCGAGGATCGCGGCGGGGGAGACGAACGCGGCGGACATCCTGGACCTGTTCCGCGGGCAGCAGGTGTGGATCGACCACGGAAAGGGGATCGTGACGCGATACGCCCACCTGGGCGGCGTGGCGCCGGACATCGCGGAGGGACAGCGCGTGGCGGCCGGGACGGTCATCGGGTACGTGGGGGACAGCGGGACGCCGGAGTCGATCTCGAACCCGGGGCCGGAGACCCACTTGCACTGGGAGCTGCGGACGGGCGAGACGTTCCTGGGGATGGGGCTGCCGCCGGAGGAGGTGCGGGCGGTGTACGAGAAGTTGTTCGAGCCGTTGCCTTGATCTATCCACAGAGAACACAGAGGGACACAGCGGGTTTGTCAGCAGATTAAACAGATGGGACGGATGGGTTCGTTGGTCGTTGGTCGTTGGTCGTCAGGCGCAAGCGAAGCGTGCTCTATCCCGCACCTGGTGGATCGGCGTGCCTGACAACGAGCCGCCGCTGGACGACGTCTCGGGTGTGGAGGAGCGGCCGCAGAACCGGCGGGAGTGGTCGGGCGCTGCGCGGAGCCTGGCGCTGCCGCTGCTGATCGTGGCGACGATCGTGGGGGTGCTGTTCTACGTCGAACGCCGGCGCGACGGCGGGGGGGACGCGGACTCGGGGGCGTACGGTACGGTCGAGCTGCCGGAGGAGTTGAACACGACGGGGCGCTCGCCATCGAGCGACGTGGGCCGGGTGGCGCCGGATTTCCTGCTGCAGACGCCGGACGGGGGAGAGCTGCGGCTGAGCGACCTGCGCGGGACGCCGGTGATGGTGAACTTCTGGGCGTCGTGGTGTACGCCGTGCCGCGAGGAGATGCCACGCATCGTGCGGGCGTACGACGACGGGGGCGGAGCGTTCACGGTGGTGGCGGTGGACCTGCAGGAAAACGCGGAGCAAGTGGCGGATTTCGCGCGGGACTTTGGGATGACGTTTCCGATCGTGATCGATCGGACCGGCGAAGTGGGGCGGACGTGGCGAATCGGGGGGCCGGTGGAGGGGATCCCGTCGTCGTACTTCCTCGATGCGGACGGGGTGGTGCAGGGGCGGGTGTTTGGGCCGATGTCGGACGAGGTGCTGGCGGAGAACCTGGCGCTCATCGGGGTGGAGTAGGGGCGACTGAGACGTGGGAAGCGGGAGGTGGGAGGTGAGACGCGAGACGCGGGAGGTGTGAGCAGGTGAGGACAGGTCCAAAGACCTGTCCGTACGAGGTGGGAAGTGGGGGCGGAGCCGGATCGGCTATGATCCGGGCATGGTGACGGAGCTGAAGATCGAGCTGCCGATGGAGGCGATCGCGGACTTCTGCAAGCGATGGAAGATCCGGGAGATGGCCGTGTTCGGCTCGGTGCTGCGGGACGACTTCCGGCCCGACAGCGACATTGACGTGCTGGTGACGTTCGAGCCGGACGTGCGGATCGGGCTGTTTGCGTTTGCACGCGCGGAGATGGAGCTGGAGGAGTTGCTTGGCCGTCCGGTCGACCTTCTCACGAAGCGTGGCGTTGAGGAGAGCCGTAACCCAAAGAGACGGAAGGAGATCCTCGATTCCTCTATGACCGTCTATGCGGCGTGACGATCGGCGCGACGAGCAGTACCTGGCCGATATCTTCGAGTCAGCGGAGCATATCGCGGCGTCGATAGAGGGCTTCGACGAATCGTCGCTCGATGACCGCTCGTTCTATAACAACGTTGTCCGTGAACTTGAGATCATTGGCGAGGCTAGCTGTAGTTCCCACACAGGTTGTTGACACAAAGAGAGTGCTCGGGTCGGCTGTGGGTGTTCAACGCCTGCAGTCGAAAGGAGCACTCTCTTGGCACATCCTAACGCCCGGTTGACCCCGTACGGCAGACTCCAGATCGTCCGACACCACGAAGACGGCTACGGCCAGGCGGCGATCGCGGAGATGATGGGTGTCTCGCGCGCGACCGTCTGCAAGTGGCTCCAGCGCCACGCCCGCGAAGGTGTGGCCGGACTCAGCGATCGTTCGAGCCGGCCTCGCCAGGTCGCACGCGGGCTATCTGCGGATCTCGTCGCCGCGATCTGCCGGTTGCGGCGCGAGCGCGCGTGGGGGCCGCATCGCATTGCCTACGCGCTGCGTATCGCACGGTCCACCGTCTACGCCGTCCTCCGGCGTGCCGGCCTGCACCGACTGGCCTGGCTCCACCGCTCCACGCGTGAGGTGATCCGCTATGAGCGGGCGACGCCTGGCGAGCTGCTGCACCTCGACGTGAAGAAGCTCGGCCGCATCCCCGACGGCGGCGGCAAGCGCTTTGACCCGGGCTTCCGGGAGACGGGCGCCGGCAGGCACGTGAGCCGTGGCCTGGGGCACGACTTCGTCCACGTCGCCGTGGATGATCACAGCCGCTATGCCTACGCGGAGGCGCTGCCGGACGAGCGCGGCGAGACGACCGCCGCCTTCGCAGAACGAGCGCTGGCCACCTTCCAAGCACTCGGCGTGCGCGTCGAGCGTATCCTCACCGACAACGGCAAGAACTACTGCTCGCACGCCTTCGCCGAGGTTGCCGCCGCGCACGGCGTCCAGCTCAAGCGCACGCGCCCGTACCGGCCCCAGACCAACGGCAAGGCCGAGGCCTTCAACAAGACGCTGCAGCGCGAGTGGGCGTACGTCCGGCTCTACCGCAGCAACGCTGAGCGACTCGCGGCGCTGTCCATCTTCCTGGAGGAGTACAATGGCGACCGCCCACACACCGCACTCGGCGGCCTCCCGCCGCTTACGCGGATCTGTCAATAACGTCTGTGGGAACTACAGCTAGCCGTAGTCTGAGCGATACATTCAAGCTCGCGCATCAAGAAATCGAATGGCCAGCAATATCGCGAATGCGGAACATCCTCGTACATGTGTACTGGGACATTCAGCGTGCGATTGTCTGGGAGGCGGTGACTGTCGACGTACCAGAGCTCGTGCGTCTGCTCCGTGTGCGCGGGGTGCCGGACACCGAAGGCTAGCGGCCTATTCCCACGTAACTGATCCCCTTCGATTCCACGGATGCCGGATCCAGCGACGCACGGGCGTCCAGTACCGCGCGCAGGCCCTGGAACGCGGCGAGGTCGAGGTCGTGGTAGTGGCGGTGCCAGGCCTGGATCACGAGGGCGTCGCAGGGGAGGGGCCAGGCGGGCGGGGGCTCGAGGCCGAGGGCGCGGATCTCGGCGGCGGTGAAGAGCGGGTCGTGGACGTAGGTGATGGCGCCGGCGGCGAGGAGGGCGTTCGCGAGGCCGAAGGCGCTGCTGTGGCGTGACTCTTTGACTCCGGCGCGGTAGGCAAGGCCGAGGACGACGACGGTCGCACCTTCGAGCGTCCCCAGCGTCTGCGCCAGCCGGTCGACGGCGTAATGCGCCATGCCGTCGTTGATGCGGCGCGCGGTTGCCGCGAGCTCTGTCTCGAGCAGGGGTGGTGTGGCCGCCGTCTGCGGATCCATGAGGAAGTAGGGGTAGACGGGGATGCAGTGGCCGCCGACGCCGGGGCCGGGGGCATGGACGTGGGAGTACGGCTGCGTGTTGGCGGCGGCGATGGCGCCGAGCGTATCGAGGCCGAGGGCGTCGCCGATACGGGCGAACTCGTTGGCGAGGGCAATGTTCACGTCGCGGTAGGTAGTCTCGACGAGCTTGCTGAACTCGGCGGTCTCGGCGTCGCGCACCGGGAGGATCTCGGCGTCGAGCATCTGCGCATAGAAATCGGCGGCGCGCGCGGTGCTGGCGGCGTCGATGCCGCCCACGATCTTCGGGTAGCGCTGGAGGTCGAGGAGGACGGTGCCGGAGGAGACGCGCTCCGGGCTGAAGGCGAGGGCGAAGTCCGTGCCGGGCGTCATGCCGGTGACGGCGGCGATACGGCCGCCAAGCCGGACGCCGACGCGGTTACGGGTGGTACCTACGGGGACCGTGGTCTCGACGATGATGAGGGCGCCGCGCTTGAGGTGGGGCGCGAGGGCATCGACGGCGGCGTCGAGCGCGGCGAAGTCGGCGCGTTGGGTGGCGTCGATGTCGACGGGGACGATGAACACGATGACATCAGCAGAGGTGGCGGCTTCGCGAGGATCCGTCGTGGCACGAAGGTGCTCGCTGACGACGAGGCCGGGGATCTTTTCGTCGAGGCCGGGCTCGCCGGTCAGGGGGTTGCGGCCGTCGTTGATGACGGCGCAGCGCTCGCGGCTGATGTCGTAGCCGATGACGCGGGCGCCCTTCACGCCGAATTGGACGGCGAGAGGGATGCCGATCTTGCCGAGGCCGGCGATGGTGACGTTGAGGGAGTTCACAGTTTTCAGTTTCAGTTCTCAGTTCTGCGGGCGGCTGGAGCTCGGACTTGCTGCAACAACGGCTGAAGGACAGGTCTGAAGACCTGTCCGTACGGGGCAGTGTTCTTCATGATGCCGCACCGGCGGGGACGTGGACGGGCTCACCGGTGTTGGCGGCCTCGATGAGGGCCTGGGCGGCGCGCATGGCGGCGAGGCCGTCTTCGGCGGTAACGGAGACGGGGGCGCCGGTGCGTACGGCGTGGGCGAAGGATTCGAGCTCGGCGCGGAGCGGTTCGCGTTTTTCGACGGGGATCTCGGTGCGGGATCCTTCGGTGACGCCTTTGCCGTGGTGGGCGGCCCAGGCGGGATCGCCGGAGGGCGCAGCCCGCGGATTCTCGAAGAAGGTGAGCTCGCGGGCCAGGTAGTCGACGACGAACATGCCGCGCTCGCCAAGGACGGTGAGCTCGCGGATCTTTGTGGGGGTGAGCCAGTTGACATCGAGCACGCCGACGACGCCGTTGGCGAAGCGGAGGACGCCGGCGAGCATGTCCTCGTGCTCGGTGGCGATGCGCTGTTCGGTCTCAGCCTGGACGCGGACGACCTCGGAGTCGAGGAGGAAACGCATGACATCGATGTCGTGGGGGGCGAGATCGAGGACGACGCCGACATCGCGGACACGGTGGGGGAAGGGGCCGAGGCGGCGGGCGTGGACCTGGTAGACCCGGCCGAGCTCGCCCGCCCGCAGGCGGCGCTTGAGCTCGAGGACGGCGGGGTTGAAGCGCTCGATGTGGCCGACGGTGAGAGACACGCCGCGGGCGGCGGCGAGGTCGCGGAGGCGCTCGCCCTCTTCGATGGTTGCGGCGAGGGGCTTCTCGACGAGAAGG
This sequence comes from Dehalococcoidia bacterium, assembly GCA_035286725.1. Classification (GTDB taxonomy): domain Bacteria; phylum Chloroflexota; class Dehalococcoidia; order DSTF01; family JACRBR01; genus JACRBR01. Next base: position 6,839 of record DATECV010000173.1, read on the forward strand.
GGAATGCCGCGCTGGATGACGGAGGCGGCCACTTCGAAGTGGGCGCGTGTGGGGACGCAGACGCTGACGAGGTCCGGGCGGGCTTCATCGAGCATGCGGCTGTAGTAGCTGTGAACGGCGGCGCCGTGTGCGGCAGCGGCGGCCTTGGCGGTGTCGGTGTCGGCGACGGCGCAGAGCTGGGTGCCAGGGATCTCGGCGTAGAGGCGGGCGTGGTTGGCGCCCATGGCGCCGAGGCCGATGACGGCCGCCCGGAGGGCGGCGGCGCGGAGGTCGGTCATGTGGGAAGGATAGCTGGTGGGAGGTGAGACGTGAGAGGTGGGACGTGAGAGGTGAGACGTGAGAGATGCGAGGTGAGAAGAGGGAAGAGGGGAGAGGGGAGAGGACAGGACAGGTCTGAAGACCTGTCCGTACGGGAACGGAAGCTGTCAGCGGGCTAGCTCGTTGACGGCGGTGGCGATTGTTTGGAGGTCGGTTTCGGTCAGGGAGGGGTGGATGGGGAGGGAGAGGACCTCGGAGGCGAGGCGGGTGGCGACGGGGAGCTCGAGGTCACCGTAACCGAGGCGCTGGTAGAGGGGCTGGCGGTGGATGGGGGTGGGATAGAAGACGGCGGACTCGATGCCGCGGTCGTGGAGGGCATCGTGAAGGTGGTCGCGGGCTTCGCGGCCGGCTTTCACGCGGACGGTGTACTGGTGCCAAACGTGGGTGTGGCCAGGGAGCTCGCGCGGGGTGACGATGCGGTCGTTGGTCGCGAGCAGCTCGTTGAGGCGGGCGGCGTTCTTGCGGCGCTGTTCGTTGCGCGCGTCGAGCTTCGCGAGCTGGGCGAGGCCGAGAGCGGCGGCGGGCTCGGTCATGCGGTAGTTCCAGCCGAGCTCGTCGGTGACGTAGCGGGTGCGCTCGCCCTGGGAGCGGAGGGCGCGGGCGCGCTCGGCGACGGCGTCGTCGTTGGTGGTGATCATGCCGCCTTCGCCGGTCGTGAGGTTCTTCGTGGCGTAGAAGGAGAAGCATCCGGCGCCGATGGAGCCGGCGTTGTGGCCGCGCGACGACGCACCGACGGCCTGGGCGGCATCCTCGATGAAGGCGAGGCGGTGTTGGTCGCAGAGCGCCTTGATGGCGAGGGCGTCGGACATCTGGCCGTAGAGGTGGACGGCGACGACGGCGCGGGTGCGCGGCGTGATCGCGGCGGTGAGGGCATCGGGCGCAATGTTGAAGTCGTGGTCGCGGACGTCGACGAAGACGGGGCGGGCGCCGGCCTGGAGAACGGTGTTGGCGGTGGCGGCGAAGGAGAAGTCGGGGACGATGACCTCGTCGTCGGGGGCCCCGGTATCGGACATGGCGCCGATGCCGTGGGCGAGGAGGGCGGTGTGGAGGGCGGCGGTGCCGCTGTTGACGGCGATCGCGCGGGTGACGCCCACGTAGTCGGCGAAGGCGCGCTCGAAGGCGGCGACGCGCGGGCCCTGGGCGAGCTGTCCGGAGCGGAGGGCGTCGAGGACGGGCTGGAGCTCGTCTTCTTCGATGAGGGGGTGGGCGAGTTTGATCATGTTCTTACGCGGCGGACCTCGGATTCACCACAGACACAGAGGGCACAGAGGTTGATCATTGATCCTGATAGAGGCTCCGACAGCCGTTAACGCGACAACGTTCCTGGACGCGACAAGATTCCTCCCCGACGGGACAGCGTCGCTGCGCTCGGAATGACGCGCCGCTGTGCGCTCACACGAACATACACCCCGCACATGGAACCTCAGCATGACGCGTGCCTACTCGTGCATGGAAGCGGCGTCGAAGGTGCGGCCGCAGGTATCGCAGTGGTAGTGGTCGGGGCGTTCCATGTGGAGGGGGCGGCCGCAGGTGCAGGCCCAGCCGGCGATGCGGGCGGGGTTGCCCTTCACGATGGCGTGAGACGGGACATCGGCGGTGACGACGGCGCCGGCGGCGATGAGGGCCCAGGCGCCGATGGTGACGCCGGGCAGGACGACGGCGCCGGCGCCGACGGACGCGCCGCGGGCGACGAGGACGGCGCCTTCCTCCCAGTCGTCGTCGGACTTCAGCGTGCCGTCCGGCGTAATGGCGCGAGGGAAGCGGTCGTTGGCGAAGACGGCGTGCGGCCCGACAAAGACCCCGTCCTGCAGCGTGACGCCGTGGAAGATGGAGGCGCGGTTCTGGATCTTGCAGCGGTCGCCGATGACGACGCCCTTATCGACGTAAACGCCCTTGCCGATGATGCACTCGCGGCCGATGCGTGCGCCCTCGCGCACCTGGGCTTCGTGCCATACCTTGGCGCCTTCGCCGACCGTGGCTTCCGGTGAGACGTCGGCCGTGGGGTGGATGAACGCGGTGGTGGTTGGCATGTGGTGAGTACTCGCTCCTGGTTGAGATCCCCCGCAAATGTTAGCCGACGCTGCGCGCGAGGATGCCGA
>DATECV010000174.1:0-2492 GCA_035286725.1 Dehalococcoidia bacterium
GGTGTCGCGATGCCGCGGCCCGTGGCGGTGGCGGCGACGGGGCTGTGCCTGGCGGCGATCGAACGGGGGGACGGGGCGACGGCGACCGTGCGCGTACACGAGTGGGTCGATGGCGAGGGGCTTCACCACACGGTGTACCCAGTGGAGGTCGCGGCGAGGGTCGCTGGCGTGATCGCCAGGATCCATGCGATACGCATGCCGGCAGGCGAGACACTGGCGGACGCCCTCCGCATCGGCGGGGATGAGCACTGGGAGTCGCTCGCGGAGCGGGTCGAGCAGTCAGACATCGAGTGGCGATGGGAGTTGCGGGGGATCCTGCACACGGTCCGCGACCTGGAGGCGTACGTCGATGCGTCGCGCGTGGACACGACGCCGCTGATCATGAGTCATCGCGACGCGGACCAGAAGAACTGGATGCGGACCATCAGCGGGGATCTGCTGTTGGTGGACTGGGATGCCGCGGGGCGCGTGAACCCGCGACACGAGGTCGCGAGCCTGGCCTTGCGCTGGGCGGGATCGGGGCTGGGCGAGCCGGACTGGAGGATCGTGCGCGCATGGATCCGCGCGTATCGTGAGGCGGGCGGCGAGCTGGACCGTATTCGCCCGGGCGATCTCGGTGAGTACGTCTCCGTCGCGATCTCGGGGTTCGAGTACAACGTGCGGCGGGCGCTAGGTGAGCGTGCTCGAGACGAGGCGGACCGGCGGATGGGCACGGATATGGCGCGGCGGGAGTTCAAGTCGCTGCCACGACTGCTGGGATCGATCGAGCGGTGGGCGCGGGTGTTGGGGGAGGAGTAGTTCACCGTGGACGGTGGACAGGGGACCGTTCGTAGTTCGTAGTTGGTCGTACTTCGTGTATACAGAGTCTCGATCGCCTACGATGCGCTCATGAAACTGCATCTTGCACCAGTACCACGGTCGGTCGACGTTTCGGGTGGCACGCATGTGCTCGCGCGGGAGCGGGTGATCATGCTGCACGGGGAGGCGCGCGCGGAGACCGTGGCGGCGCGCAGGCTGCAGGAGGCGCTGGAGCGGTACGCGGGCGTGCGGTGGGAGGTACGGGCGGGGACGTCGGTCGCGGAGAGCGAGGGCGTGGTGGCAGCGATCGACCATCGTGTCGAGCGGCGCGAGGGGTACCACCTGACGATCGGCGACGAGCGGATCGGCCTCGTCGCCCGTGACGGGGCAGGACTGGCGCACGGGTTCTCGACGCTGGTGCAGTTGGTGCGGCAGTGCGGGCGGCGGTTGCCGCAGGTCCATATCGAGGACCACCCGGACTTCGCGCACCGCGGCGTCATGCTGGACATCTCACGCGACAAAGTGCCGACGATGGCGACGCTGTACGGGCTCGTCGACATGCTGTCGGAGTGGAAGATCAACCAGCTCCAGCTCTACATGGAGCACACGTTTGCGTACCAGCGCCACCGGGCGGTGTGGAAGGACGCTTCGCCGCTGACGGGGGAGGAGATCCTGGCGCTGGACGCGTACTGCCGGGAGCGGCATGTGGAGCTGGTGCCAAACCAGAATAGCTTCGGCCACATGGAACGCTGGCTGATCTACAAGCCGTATTCGGAGCTGGCAGAGGTACCGGGCGGGATCGCTCTTCCGCACGCGTCGATGCTGCTCACGAAGCGACGGAAGTTCTCGACGACGCTGAACCCGCTCGATCCGCGGTCGCACGCGCTCATCGAGGGGCTGTACGACGAGCTGCTGCCGCATTTCTCGAGCGCGAACTTCAACGTGGGGTGCGACGAGACGTGGGAGCTGGGGCAGGGACAGAGCAAGGCGGCGTGCGCGGAACGCGGGAAAGGGCGCGTGTACCTGGACTGGCTGATGGGGCTGCACGCGATGTGCGAGCGGCAGGGCCGGCGGATGATGTTCTGGGGGGACATCATGAAGCAGCATCCGGAGCTTATCGCGGAGATCCCGCGCGACGTGACGGGACTGGCGTGGGGGTACGAGCACGACCACCCGTTCGACGCGGACGGCCTGGCGTACCGGAAGGTGCGGCGGCCGTTCTACGTGTGCCCGGGCGCGGGCGGGTGGAACTCGTTCCTGGGCCGGACGGACAACATGGTGGCGAACATCACGAACGCGACGGCGAACGGACTCAAGCACGGCGCGACGGGTGTGCTGACGACGGAGTGGGGCGACGGCGGGCACATGCAGCCGACGCCCGTGGCGTGGGCGGGGTTCATGTTCGGGGCGGCGATGTCGTGGTCGCAGGTGGCAAGCGGGGGGATGGATCTGGGGCGCGCGCTGAGCCTGCACGCGTTCGACGACCCGTCGGGCGAGACAGGGCGCGTCGCCTGCGATCTGGGGAACGCGTACACGATCAACGGGGCGAAGACGCGGAACGGGTCGCTGTTGCAGCAGCTCTACTTTCTGCCGCTGGACAGCGAATGGCCGATGCAGCGGGTGCGGCCGGGCGGCTTCGAGGAGACGTCGGAAGCGCTGGCCGAGCTGGTGGAGCGGCTGGACGCGGCGCGGAT
>DATECV010000175.1:0-3456 GCA_035286725.1 Dehalococcoidia bacterium
GCCGGACGCCGCGTGTTCGGCGTTCGTGATGACTACGGGCTCCCGCATATTGTCGATCGCCGCGATATCCAGCACGCCGCTCGCTTCGAACTCCCGCAGCACGCGGTTGGTGTTGTCCTTCGACTCCTGCACGTTCGGCTCATCGAAGGGATTAATCCCCAGCACCCGCCCCGCGATCGCGACCGCGAACTCCCACCGGAAGAACTCCCGCCCCAGGTCGTACGCGTCCGCAAGGTCGATCGTGATGATCGGGTGGCCGGCCGCGGCCAGTGACGCCGTGTGCGCGCCGAGAGCGGCGTTCTCGTCGCCGTCCAGCCGCAGGTACACGAACGCCCGGTCGTCGCCGTACGCCTCCGCAGCGGCGAGCGGCTCGCCAGCAACCGGCAGGATGCCCCGGCCTTCTTTACCCGTACTCTCGGCGATGAGCTGCTCCGCCCACAGCCCGAACGACGCGATCGCTGGCGACACGACGAGCGTGAGCTTGTCTCGCCCCGCCAACGCCAGCTCGCCCAGCGCCGCGCCCAGCAGCAGCGCCTCGCTGTCCGGCGCCTTCGCCGCTTCCATCGCGGCGACACCACGGTCGAGCAGCTTCGCGACGTCGACGCCGGCGACCGCCGCCGGCGCGAGGCCGAAGTAGGACAGCGCGGAGTACCGCCCGCCGATGTCCGACGGGTTCACGAAGCAGCGCCGGAAGCCGTGCTCCCTCGCCAACGCCTCCAGCGTCGTGCCTTCGTCGGTGATGGCGACGAAGTTCTCGCCTGCCCGGGCGCCCTTCGCGCCACGCACCAGCTCGTGGAAGCAGGCGAACAGCGCGTTGACCTCAATCGTCGTGCCCGACTTCGAGGAAACGAAGAACAGCGTCGTCGCCGGGTTGATCGCGCGCGTCACCCCGAGGATGGTCGCCGGGTCCGTAGTGTCCAGGACGTGGAGTTTGGGAGATGGATCGAGGAGGCGCACCGTGTCAGCGATGCTCTGCCGCAGCACCTCCGGCGCCAGCGAGCTGCCGCCCATGCCCAGCACGACGGCGTCGCGGAAGCCGTCCGCGCGCACCTGCCCGGCGAACTGCGCAATCTCATCAGCGCGCTTGCGCATCTCCACCGCGACGTCGAGCCACCCCAGCCGGTTGGAGACGGATTTCGCGCGCGCGGCGTCTCCGCCCCAGAACGAGGCGTCGCGCTGCCACACGCGTTCCACGCCGGGCGCCAGCTCGGCCGCGCGACGCCGCACAGCCTCTTCGTAGCGCCCCAGCGTGAGCTTCATGCGGCCGTGGCCCTGGCCCTGATCTCGTCGGCCTTCTTCGCCGTGATCTCGGCGATCTCGTTGAACGACTTCGCGAACGCCTCGACCCCGTCCTTCTGCAACTGGTCGGTGATCGCGTCGATCGAGATCCCGGCCTCGGCGAGACCGGCGAGCACGCGATCCGCGTCGCCGACGCCTTTGTCGAGCGTGCGGCGCATCACGCCGTGGTCCACGAACGCTTCGATGGTCGACGGCGGCATCGTGTTCACGGTGTCCGGGCCGATCAGGTTGTCGACGTACAGCACGTCGCTGTAGGCCTTGTTCTTCGTGCCGGTGCTGGCCCACAGCGGCCGCTGCACTTTCGCGCCCGCCGCCTTCAGCTTCGCGAACCGATCGCTCCCGAAGACGGCCAGGAACCGCTGGTACGCGACCTTCGCGTTCGCGTTCGCCACCTGCCCCAGCAACGCCTGCAGCTTCGACCGCTCGGCGTCACTCTTCGCATCGGCGATCTTCGCTTCAATCAGCTTGTCGCCGGCGGTATCCACGCGGCTGACGAAGAAGCTGGCGACGGAGTTCACGGAGCGCAGGTCTTCGCCGCCTGCGAGCCGCCGCTCGAGAGCGCTCACGTACGCCTCCATGACGCGCTCGTAGTACGAGATCGCGAACAGCAGCGTGATGTTGATGTTCACACCGGACGCCAGGCACTCCTCGATCGCGGGGAGGCCCTCGGTGGTACCGGGAATCTTCACCAGCAGGTTCGGCCTGCCGATCAGCGACCACCACTTCTTCGCTTCGTCGATCGTCGCCTGCGTCTGGAACGCCTTTTCCGGCGACACCTCGATGCTCACGAAGCCGTCACTGCCGCCGGACGCATCGAACACCGGACGCAGGATGTCGCACGCCTGCTTGATGTCCTGCAGCGCGATCTGTTCGAACATCTCGCGCGGAGGAACCCCCTGGCGCGCCAGCTCGCCGATCTGCTCGTCGTAGTCGTCCGCGGCGCCGATCGCCTGCGCGAAGATCGTCGGGTTGGCCGTCACGCCGCGTATGCCGCTGTCGACGTACCGGCGCAGGCCCCCGTCGTTCAGCATGTTGCGCCGGATGAAGTCCAGCCACGGCGACTGGCCCTGCTGCCCGTACAGGTCCTTCAGCTTGCTGCCCATCACACGTTCTCCTTCTCGCGGGTGAAGCGCGCCTCGATGGCCAGCACCTTCTTCAGCCGCCGCTTGTGGCGCTCTTCGCCCGAGAATCTCGCGCCCAGGAATGCCCGAACCAGCTCGCGGGCCAGTTCGGACCCGACGATGCGCGCGCCCAGCGTGAGCACGTTCATGTCGTCGTGCTCGACGCCCTGGTGCGCCGAGTACGTGTCGTGACAGACGGCGGCGCGCACACCCGGGATCTTGCACGCCGCGATCGAGGCGCCCACGCCGCTCCCGCACAGGACGATGCCGCGCTCCGCCTCGCCCGAAGCCACGCTCAGGCCAACGGCCTCCGCGAAGTCCGGGTAATCGACGGCCACGGCGCTGTCGGTGCCCTTGTCGACGATGTCGTGGCCCAGCGAGCGCACTTCGGCGACGATCTCCGCCTTCAGCGCGAACCCTCCGTGATCGGTGCCGATCGCCACGCGCATCGTTACGCCTTCACTCCGCTCAGACGCTCGACCAGCGCCAGCGTCCGCTCTGCCACGTTCTCGGCCGTCAGGCCCAGCTTCTGCATGATGGTTTTGTACGGAGCGGAAGCTCCGAACCGCCCATCTATCCCTATCTTTACGCCGTCAGCGCCAACCCACCGCTCCCACCCCTGCGTGACCGCCGCCTCGACGGATACGCGGCACCGCACCTCGGGTGGTAGCACCTCATCGCGGTAGTCCTGTGTCTGCTCCTCGAACAGCTCCCAGCACGGCATGCTCACGACCCGCGCACGTACGCCACGCCCGTTCAGCAGGCCCTGCGCCTCGATCGCCAGCCCCACTTCGGAACCGGTGGCGACGATGATGGCGTCGGGGCGGCCTCCTTCGGCCTCGCTGACGACGTACGCGCCGCGGCGCAGGCCCTCGGCGCCGCCGTTGGCCGTCGCCGCCAGATGTGGAACGGCCTGGCGCGACAGGGCGAGCGCGGTCGGCCCGTGCCGCCGCTCCAGCGCGACCTTCCAGGCCATGGCGGTCTCGTTCGGGTCGGCCGGCCGGATGACGTACAGCTTCGGCATCGCGCGCAGCGC
>DATECV010000176.1:0-2415 GCA_035286725.1 Dehalococcoidia bacterium
GCACAACACGCCGCGCCATCTACGCGATGATCGAGCGCCGGCAACTCCCAGGCGTGATCCGTGTCCGCCGGCGAGTGCTCCTGCGCGCCGACGATTTGCTAGACTGGCTAGCCTGGATTTCCACGGACGAGAATGTGCCTAAGCTGAGACGGCGTCGGTCGGGCCATTGTACGTCGTGAGCCGGAGTCGGCGCCCGCCCCACCAGGGGACAGCGACCGGGTGTTCCATCAGTCCAGAGGCCAGGATGATCGGGAGATGTGAGCGTCGATGGAAGCTGACCTCCACCTCGTCCTCCGTAACCGTGATCGTCGCCGGCATCGCGACGAGGTCGCGAAAGATCTGGCGCGCCTGGGCCTCGCCGTAGCCACGCATGCGTCCCGCCAGCAGACGGTAGAGGCCGCTGGCGACGACGAGCAAGGTCATATCGAAGTCGACCTTCAAGCCGACGGCGGAAGACAAGGCGTCCATGTGGAAGAAGCGGACGGCATCAGACAGCGCGTTCTCGATGAGCATCCGCTGCGCGTAGCGCGTGATGAGGGCCTTGGGTGAGGTCCGCGGCTCGTTGGTCAGCAGGATCGTGGGTTCGTCGTGGCCGAGGTCCTGCAGATACAGCTGCCGGAAGCGCCGCCCGGCGAGGGTGACGGCCTGCTCGTAGTAGCGCGGCGTGCGGTACTTGCGGGTCGGCACGTCCAGTTCGACCGTGCGCCACGCCGATCGAGGCAGCAGCACGATCTCCTTGAGCAGCGTGGACGAGCGGCGTCGAAGCGTGATGAAGGGGATCTGCAAGTCGTCGATCCGTGCCAACCCGCGATGGGTCGTGAGCTTCGAATCGAAGACCAGGTGCGGGGGCAGGGTGCCGTGCGTTCGCTTCCAGAACGCGATGAAGCGAAAGACCTCGTCGGGCTCTTCGCCTTTTCGGAGATCGGCATTCGCGTAGCAGAACGCGTGGGTGTCGGCATCCTGCGCGAGAAAGACCAGCACGCTCGGTTGTCGCCGGCTCCGCATGGACACGAAGTGCTTCTGCACCACCGGATGCTCGCCGTAGTAGGGCACCGAGTGAAAATCCAGATTGAAGGACTGCCCGTGGCAGATCGGCTCGCTGCTGACGTGGGCATGCCAGGCGGCCAGCAGGCGCATCGTCTTCGTGTGATCGATGCGACAGGAGTACTCAGAGAGAAAGCTCTTCTTCGGCAAGACGTTCAATCCGGCAAACAGGCCCAATCCCTCGTCGGCCAGCAGAGCCATCACGTGGCTCTTGCGTTCGATCGACCAGAGCTTCAAGGCCAGCGCCGCCCGTGCGGCATGGCCCGCGGGGATCATCGTCGAGCCCGGCAACCGGGCGTCGTGGATGGCGCCGTCGAGATTGAGCCGGACCAAGTCCGGCACAAAGAGGAAGAGGCCACCGCAGGCCGTCGTCACCCGGCGCGGCGTGAGTGAGAAGCCCCGGACGTCGGCGACCGGTTCGACGGTGGGCCGTGGCCGCACCGGGCGCTCGTCGTCCAAGCGTCGGGGCAGCGCGGCAAACCCCTCGGCCTTCAGGACCTCGCGGACGGCCGTCGGACTCAACGGCCGGTGCTGCGCGGTGAGGTGCTCGCTGATCTCATAGACGGAGTAGTTCCGCTTGCGCAGATCGACGATCAGGTCCCGCGCCGCCGACTTCTTGGGCTGCGATTGCGGGCCCCGTCGTGGCGTGACAAAGAAGACGGGATCGGCCTGGCGACGGAAGTGGTGACACAAGACGTGAAACGCGGACACCGAGTAGCCGAAGGCGCGGGCGGCCTCCTGGGAGGGACGTCCCTCCACGAAGTAGGCGCGTAACGCCTCGTACTGGCGCTGCTTCGGCGACTGCGGTTCGAGAAAGAAACGGCGAACGGCGCTTATGTCTTTAGGTGCTCCGTCATGCACGACTGCACGGTATCACCTACTGTCTCTTGCGTCAAGCCAGCGGCCGTACACCAGGGCGTGTAGCACGGTACCCATTGGTCAGATGCGGATTCCGCGGGATCGCCGGATCAGGGGCATGCCGACGAGTCGTCTGCGTATCCACGTGCGAATGCACCTATCAGACGACCATTATGGTAAGCGCGACGCAGAGTTCGGGAACAGCCGTGACGGCTCCGCCAGTGGAATCCGCGGCTCACGCAGGCACAGGGGCCCGACATGTCCGGCCCCGGTTAGGCAAATGGTGGTCCGTGGAAATCCAGGCTAGCGGCATTACAGAGGTTATTGTCGAGGGGCGCTCCGGCGATCTCAAGGAACCTGGTCAGCTTCGTCCAGTGCTTCGCGAAGTACGCGATCGCCTGGCCGAGGCCGGAGTGGGGTTCGACGCGATGCTCGTCGAACTGTGCCGTCAGCCACGCGTGCAGCGCCTCCATCAGCGGACGACTGTGCATCTGATGGAACGAGAGCCGGGCC
>DATECV010000177.1:0-4192 GCA_035286725.1 Dehalococcoidia bacterium
CTGCTGGCGGCGTATCGGCTGCGGCTGCCCGTGTTCGTGGAGGAAGAGGCGCGCCGGGAGGGAATGCCGGGTGGGGGTGTGCCGCCGGTGTACCGCGAGCTGATGGAGAGCCTGGACCTCTCGGGCCTGGGGTGCGAGGGCGAGCGTGGTTGAGGATGGCGGGCTGGCGGATCCGGCGTTGTCCGTGCTGGACCGGGAGCTCTTTCGGCGCCTCGGCTGGCCGTGGCTGGGGTACGCGAAGCGTCGCGAGCGTGGCGTGCACCGGCACGGTGGCATTGGGTGGATGCGGGCTTGACGGCGGGCACGATGCGAAGCAGTACCGGGTGCTGCGGTTGACGCGGGCGGTGCGGCACGTCGCGCTGACGAACGGCTAGACGGCGCGAAAGGGCTCGAAGGCGGACGCGCGCAGGCCGTCGAGGTCCAGCCGGGTCCAGCCGGGCATGGGGATCGAGCGCCAGACGGCGAATGAATCCTCGAGGCGCAGCGTGCGGCCCAGCCAGGCGCTGAGGACGCGGCCGTGGGTGACGACGGCGGCGGGAAACGGACCCTGCTCGACGATGCGGACGGCGGCGGCAAAGCGATCGACCGCGGCTTCGGCGCGCTCGGCGCCGCGCAGGCTGAGGGCGGGCTGCTCGAGGATCTTGCGGACGGTATCGGCGAACTCGTCGGAGTTGCCGATCCACTGGTCGATGCGCAGCTCCTCGAACCCATCGACGACGTGGACGGGGAGCAGGGAGGGCTCGGCGATGACGAGCGCGGTGGACTGCGCCTTGGGTTCGCGGCTGGCGTAGATGGCGCGCAAGTCCCAGTCGCGTGCGGTCTCGGCGAGGGCGCGGGCCTCCTCGATGCCGCGGTCGGCGAGCGGCCACTCGATGGCGGGGACGTTGGGCTGGACGGCGGGCGTGGCGTGGCGGACGAGGTAGAGGTGTCGCATGGTCAGACGGGCTTGCCGGTGAGGAACAGCAGTCCACGGGCGAGGACCTCGCCAACGAGGACGGCGCCGACGGCGATGTAAAGGAGGCCGGTCGCGGACATCATGGCGTTCTCGTTGGCCGGGTAGCCCTTGCTGGAGACGAAGGACATGTAGGCGAGGGCGGCGGGGAAGAGGAGGCCGATGGCGATGCGCAGCCAGAAGGCGGGGTTCTGTCCGAGGGTGGTGGAGCCGAGGAAAGCGGAGGGATCCGGGGCCTCGCGCACGGGAATCGCGGCGTTGACGACGAGGAGGAGGAGCTGGACGGCGAGGGCCGCGACGAGGAGCAGGGTGAGCTCGGAGAGGGGCTCGCGGGGGAGGCGGGGGGTCATGAGGTACCAGTGGCCGAGCGTCATGGCGAGCACGACGAGGCCGACGGAGAGCGTGCCGGCGGTGATGCTGAGGAGAGCGCCCGCGACGCCCCAGGTGGGGAGGCTGACGAACATCGAGACGACGGTAATGAGGGCGAGGCCGGCGGCGCTGGCGCCGAGGCCGGTGATCATCGACAGGTGACGGTCCTCGCGCAGGACGGCCCAGTTGTAGGGGAGGGTGGCGATGAGGAAGACGATGCTCGCGGCGCGCACCCAGCTGTTCAGGCCGTCGTCGAGGCGGTAGCCGCCGGCCGCGGCATCGGGATCGAGGGCGAGGGAGTTCAGGACCATGACGCCGGCGGCGACGGCCACCATGGCGGCGCTGAACTTCACGAAGCTGGAGGCGACGCGGCCGCGCCAGTCGGCGAAGACGCAGACGAAGAGGCTACCGACGGCGAACTCGAGGAGGACGATGTAGGAGGTGTAGGGGAGGGCGTCGAGGTTCATCCGTCTCTAGGTTACAGGTGAGACGTGCGAAGTGCGAAGTGAGAGGTGAGATCGAGGTTGGAGGTTAGAGGTTGTTGAGGATGTTGGCGAGGATGCGCCAGTCGTGCTCCTGGGTCTCGTGGTGGCGATGGAGGGTGGACCGGCGGCCGGGGTGGTAGAGAGGGACGAGGGTGCGATTCCGCCAGGGGATGGGGCGGGCAACGTCGCTGGATAGATCCGCGTCGTGCGGGGTGATGGCGCGGAGCGACTCCAGGGCGACACGGCCGAGGGTCACGACGACGGGTGCGCGGACGAGGTCGAGCGTGCGCTCGAGATGGGGCCGGCAGCGGGCGATCTCGCGGGAGGCCGGTGTGCGGTTCGTGCCGCCAGCGGTTAGCGGGTTGCAGAGGACTGCGTTGGTGATGAAGACGTCGTCGCGGCGGAGGTCCGCGAGGGCCAGGAATGCTTCGAAGCGGCGGCCGGACTCGTCTCGGGTGAGGGGGATGCCGGTGACCGCGGCGCCACGGCGGCCGGGAGCCTCGGCGACGAAGAGGACGCGCGCATCGAGGGGGCCGTTCGCCGGGCCGAGCAGGTGCGTGTGCGCGGCGCGATCGCAGGCTGTACACGCGCGGACGTCGCGGCAGAGCGCGGAGAACGCAACGGTGGAGGCGCGGGCGGCTGGCGCGGCTGTCACGCGATCATTGTAAGAAGAAGTGCCGAATTGTGACGCGCCGGTACTTGTAACGGGTTTCGCGGCGGCGTAGGATCGCGATATCGCCGCGGGGATCGCGCGCGGAGGCGCACGTTATGAGGCCGGTACCGGAATACGACGCGAAGGCGTGGCTGCTGAAGGCGCTGCGTGAGACGGCGCACGCGATGGAGGCGTTGATCTGGGAGCTGGACGAGGACGCGCTGGAGCACCGTCCGGCCGACGACGAGTGGTCCGTCGGCGAACTGGTGTCGCACATGAACGAGATGGAGCGGCGCTTCGTTGAGCGGCTGGAGCGCATCGTGCGGCTGGACGAGCCGAAGATCGAGGCCTTCGACGGGGATTCCATTGGCGCCGGCCACGCGGGCGACGGCGGCGATGATGCGGCAGTGTTCGATGTGATGGACGACTTCGGGGTGCGGAGGCAGCAGGCGGTGTACCTGCTGTGGTCGCTGGACGACGCGGACTGGGAGCGGCAGGGGGTGCATCCGTACCTGGGGCCGCTCTCGATCACGCAGTGCGCGCGGGAGATGAACGAGCACGACCTGGCGCACCTGTGGCAGTTGCGGCGGCTGTGCGACCGGTACGCGGCTGCGCCCGTGTGAGGGACCAGGGACCGGTGCAGTCGCTGGCTGAGATCTGTTGTCCTCCGATACCCTTTCTCGATGAGCAGCATTTTGCCGATCCGGATTGCGGGAGATCCGGTGTTGCGGACGCCCGCCAAGAAGGTCAGGAAGATCGACGGGTCGATCCAGCGGCTGATCGACGACATGATCGTGACGATGCACGGGGCGCACGGGGTTGGGCTGGCGGCGCCGCAGGTCGGCGTGTCGCTGCGGATCGTGGTGATCGAGACGCCGGATGACGGGTTGTTGGAGCTGATCAACCCGGAGATCGTGAAGCACGCGGGCGAACGGCGGCTGTGGGAGGGGTGCCTCTCGGTGCCGGGGTACCAGGCGGAGATCGACCGGTCGCGGCAGGTGACGGTGAAGGCGCTGAACCGCGAGGGCCTCGAGATACGGCTGAAGGCGGTCGATACGCTGCTGGCGCAGGCGCTGGAGCACGAGATCGACCACACGAAGGGCGTCCTCTACATCGACTACCTCAACAGCCCGGACGAGTTGATCCCGGTGCGGCCTTCGATCGACGATCGGGACGCCGAGATGCCGGAAGCGGTGCTGGTGTAGTGCGCGGGCACGCGCGGTGCGAGGCGGCGGCCCGAGGCGGCCGCCTGTTTCGATCATGACGGTATTGACATTTCAGGCACCGGCTCGTCTGCAGGCGCTCATCGATACGATCGCGGCGCTCGCGGCGGAAGCGGGTGTGGCCGCGTACGTGGTGGGCGGCACTGTGCGCGACGTACTGCTGGGGCGGGAGGCGCGTGACCTGGACCTGGCGGTGGACCGCGAGGCGATGGCGTTCGCGCGGCGGCTGGCGGCGGCGTTCGATGCACACTTCGTCGAGCTGGACGACGTGAATGTGGTCGCGCGGGTGGTGATGCCGCGGGGACACGACGCGGCGGTGGACTATGTCGACGTGGCGCAGTTGCAGGGGACGTTGGAGCAGGACTTGCAACGCCGGGACTTCACGATCGACGCGCTGGCCGTGCCGCTGGGGCAGGCGCGCGTGATCGACCTGGGCGGCGGGCTGGCCGACCTGGGCGCGCGGGTCGTGCGGATGAATGCGCCGGACGTCTTCGATGCGGACCCGTTGCGT
>DATECV010000178.1:0-2823 GCA_035286725.1 Dehalococcoidia bacterium
TTCGACGCTGCGCTCGCTATCCTCACTACCCACCACTGGCCCGACGTCCGTGCCGGCCTCGTCGAGATGGCCCGGATCTCGCACCGCCACGTGTTCTTCACGCACACCAATGCCTCGTTCGACGACTTCTGGCTGGTTCGCGACTACGTGCCGCAGATCGCCACGCACTTCGGCGACATGCGGTTTCTCCCGCCCATCATGGATATGCTGGCTATCGTCGAAATCATCGACGTGCCGTTGCCGTGGGACTGCATCGACGGCTTTCTGTGCGCGTACTGGCGGCGCCCCGAGATGTACCTCGATCCCGACGCCCGCGCCGCCATATCCGGCTTCGCGATCCTCGGCGACGCGATTACGGCGCCGGCTGTCGACCGCCTGGCGGCCGACATCGAATCCGGTGCATGGGACGCCCGCTACGGACACCTGCACGAACTCGACGCCCTCGACCTCGGCTACCGCATCGTCGTCGCGGACGGCCTGCGCCGATGATCGATCTCGATCCCGCGTTCCGCCAGCGCATGATCGACGTGTTCGGCGATGACGGACGCGCGTGGCTGGACCGCCTGCCCCAGATCCTCGACGAGTACGCGGCACGATGGGACCTCGCCATCGGTCCGCCGCTCGCGCTCAGCTACAACTACGTCGCGTCCGCCACCCGCGCCGACGGCACGACGGCTGTGTTCAAGTGCGGCGTGCCGCGAGAGCAGATCTCAGGCGAAATAGCGGCGCTGCGGCACTGGGACGGCGACGGCGCCGTTCGGGTCCTCGATGCCGACGCGCCCGCCGGAGTCTTCCTGCTGGAACACGTCACGCCCGGCACGCCGATCGTCGAGATCGACGACGGCGAGGCGACGCGGATCGCCGCCCGGCTGATGCACCGCCTGTGGCGGCCACCGCCGAAGACACATGCGTTCCCCTCACTATCGGACTGGGGCGAGGGGTTTCACCTGCTGCGCGCGCGGCACGGCGGCGGCACGGGCGACCTTCCGGCGAAGGCCATCGAGCGCGGCGAGGCCCTGTACTGGCGGCTCGTCGCCACGCAGGCGCAGCCGATCGTCCTCCACGGCGACCTGCACCACTGGAACATCCTCTCGGCCGAGCGCGAGCCGTGGCTCGTCATCGACCCGCACGGCGTAGTCGGCGAGCCCGCGTTCGAGGTGGGCGCGTGGCTGCGCAACCCCGCCGGCGATCCCGGCGATTCGGAGGAGGCGTGCTTCCTGCTGAATCAGCGCGATGTCCCGAGCATCCTTACGCGCCGGCTCGACATCTTCTCCGAGGAGCTGGCGCTGCCACGCGACCGGCTCCGCGACTGGGGGATCGCCTTCGCCACGCTCTCCGCTTGCTGGTCCGACGAAGCGAACCACCGCGCAGGATGGGAGCAGGCCCTCGCAGTCGCCGACCTCCTCTCGACGCTCTAACTTCCAGCCTCCAGCTGCGCAAACATCAACGACGACCCTGATTCAATCCCCCACCACCCGCCTGCTATCCTGACTCGGTATGACCACCACCACCGCCACCGACACCGGCCGGATCGCTGAGTCCTTCTTCAACGACCGCTACGCCATCGACACCGCCATCGCCTCCGACCTGCTGGCCGTGGCGATGTCACGTGGCGGCGAGCACGCGGAGCTGTTCTTCGAGCACCGCGAAGGCTCGAACATCACCTTCGAGCAGCAGGCCGTGAAGACCGCCAGCCGCAGCACCTCGCAGGGCGTCGGCATCCGCGTCATCCAGGGCGACGCCATCGGCTACGCATACAGCGAGGACCTCTCGCGCGAGTCGATGCGCCGCGCCGCCGACACGGCCGCCCGCATCGCCAGCCGCGGCGACAAGCCGGAGCCCGTCGACGTCGTCCATTACGAATCGGCGAACTACTTCGCCCCCGGCGCCAGCACTGTGAGCGTGCCGGCCGCCGACAAGGTGGAGCTGATCCGCCGGGCCGACGCGGCGGCGCGAGCATACGACAGCGGCATCGTGCGGGCCGACATCAACTTCATCGACGAGCTGAAGCGGGTGATGATCGTCACCAGCGACGGCCGTAGCAGCGCCCGCATCGCCGGCGACATCCAGCCGCTGGTTCGGTTCAACGTCTCGTGCCTCTCGGAGCGCGACGGCAGCCGGCAAAGCGCGCGCTGGGGCGGCGGCGGCCGCATGGGGATGGCCTACTTCGAGTCACACGCGCCGGAGTCGCTGGCGCGCGAGGCGGCCCGGCAGGCCACGTTGCTGCAGTCGGCCATCGAGGCGCCCGCCGGGATGTTCCCGGTGGTGCTGGCGTCGGGCGATAGCGGCATCCTGCTGCACGAGGCGGTGGGGCACGGGCTGGAGGCGGACTTCAATCGCAAGAAGACCAGCAACTACACGGACCAGGTCGGCAACCTGGTGGCGTCGGAGCTGTGTACCGTCGTCGACGACGGGACGATCCAGGACAGCCGCGGCAGCATCAACATCGACGACGAGGGCAACGCCCCCGGGTACAACGTCCTCATCGAGAACGGGGTGCTGCAGGGCTACATGCAGGACCGCATGAGCACCAAGCACTTCGGCGTGAAGGCGACGGGAAACGGCCGCCGCCAGTCGTTCCGCCACAATCCCATGCCCCGCATGACGAACACGTACATGCTGGCCGGCCAGTCGTCGCCGGAGGAGATCATCGGTTCGGTGGGCCGCGGGATCTACTGCGTTGCCTTCAACGGCGGCCAGGTCAACATCACGAACGGCGACTTCGTCTTCAGCGTCACCGAGGGCTACCTCATCGAGGACGGCAAGGTGACGGCGCCTATCCGCAACGTGAACCTCATCGGCAACGGACCGGATGTGCTGCGC
>DATECV010000179.1:0-4906 GCA_035286725.1 Dehalococcoidia bacterium
CGGCGGCTGGCCGGAGGCGGGGCGTGACGTATCCACAGAGGACACAGAGAGCACAGATTGGAATGGCTCGACCATGACGCTTCGCTCCGAGACGGGCATGTTCGTGCGAGTGGAGGTTGATGACGCGGTCGCGGGTGACGCGGCGCTGGCGAAGTCGTTGGCGGGGGTGTGCCCGGTCGACATCTTCGCCGACGGCGAGGGCCGCGTGGCGCTGGTCGAGGACAACGTCGACGAGTGCATACTGTGCGGGCTGTGCCTCGAGGTGGGGCCGAAGGGCGGCGTGCGGGTGTACAAGCTGTACGACAACGACGCGCAGCTCGTGAAGGTCTAGCTCGACATAATCAACTCGAGTCTGACGAACGACCCCGGCGGGCATATGGGCCCTGGGCGGCGTCCAATCTACGCCCAGCCCATAGCGTGATCGCGGCGGCGACGAGCGCGAAGGCTACGGGCTACCATGGGCATTGATGCCGATCACGGAGATCCTCAAGGGCGCCCTGTGGCAGTCGGACACGGACGCGCGCATCTTCGCCAAGATGCGCGCCCGGAACATCGTGCCGGCGATCGTCATCGACCTGCAGGAGTTCCCAGCGCCGGAGCTGCCGCTGGACGCAGCGATCTCGTACGTACACTGGCCCATCGATGACGGGCCCGTGCCCGATCGGGAGATGCTCGGCGCGCTCGTCGAAGCGGCCTGCGTATTCATCGAACACGGCGGGCGCGTCGTGACGATGTGCGCGCAGGGGCGGAATCGCTCGGGGCTGGTGTCGGCGCTCATCGTGTGCGGCGTGCGCCGGGTGGGCGGCGCCGAGGCGGTGCGCCACGTGCGGAGGAAGATCCCGGAGGCGCTCTCGAACGAAGAGTTCGTGGAGTGGTTGACGCGCTTCCGCCGCCGCAGGCCCTAACGCACGGGAGCGTCTACCATAGTCGGACATGGAGCGAATATCCGGCGGGGTGGCGGGCGGAGGCCCGGGCGGCGGCGTGCCCGCGCCCGTGCTCGAGTCGCCGGCCGAGCCGTCGATGCGGCCGTTTGCGGGCGTCAGCCTGCGGCAGTACGCGCTGCGCCCTCTGGTCATCCTCTTTATCCTTAACGCGGTCGACGAGTTCGACCGGGCGGTGCTCACCGTTGCCCTCGATGACATCCGCGTACACTTCGCGCTGTCCGACTTCACGGTGGGGCTGCTTCCTCTTGCGGTGATCTTCCTGACCGGGATCCTGTCGCTGCCGGTGGGGAACCTGGCCGACCATACGAACCGCACCAGGATCCTAGCCGTCGGGGCGGTGATCTGGGGGAGCGCCGGGCTCTTTGCGGCCGCTTCCAGGGTGTTCTGGCAGCTCTTCCTCACGCGGGCGCTGCTGGGCGTCGGTCAGGGCACGATCGGACCCACCCACCTGAGCCTGCTGTCCGACTACTATCCGCACCACGTGCGAGGCCGCGTGATGAACTACTGGCGCTCCGCCAACGCGTTCGGATCGATCGTGGGCGCCGTGGTAGGGGGCGGAATCGTCGCGTGGGTGGGATGGCGTTGGGGGTTCGCCGCGGCCTCGATCCCGGGGCTCATCTTCGGGCTTGTGGCGCTGACGCTGCGGGAACCGAAGCGCGGTGAAGCCGAGCTGCAAACGGCGATCGACGGCAACCCGATGCTGGCCGAGTTTCTGCGCGAGCCGACGGACCGCAAGGGCTTCTTCGAGAGCCTGGGTACGATCCTCCGCACGAGGACGCTGTTCTACATGATCCTCGCGAATGCGGCGATCGGGTTCACGCTGATCGGGGTGATCGTCTGGCTGCCCGCCTTGTTCGAGCGGCGGTTCGGCATGGAGACGCAGGAGGCAGGCGCGGTGTTCGGCGTGCTCGCGGTGGCCGCGTTCGCGGGCCAGTGGCTGGCGGGACCGTACGCGGACAACCGGATGCACCGCGGGCTTGGGTACCTGGGCCGGCTGGGGGCGCTCTCGGTGGTGATCCTGCTGGTAACGTGGACGGCGGCCTTCGCGATTCCGTTCGCGCCGGTGACACTGGTGCTGCTCATTGGCGGCGGGTTCGTGGCCTCGGTAGGTTCCGGTGGGTTGATCCCGATCGTGGCGGCGTGCTCCCCGCCGCGGATCCGCAGCCAGTCGTTCGCGGCGTTCGGGCTGTCGCTGTCGGTGCTGGGGGCGGCGATGGCGCCGCTGGCGATTGGCGGGGTGTCGGAGCTGTTTCAGTTGGCGGACGTCGACGAGGGAGACAGTCTGCGGTACGCGATGCTGCTGGCGACGGTGACCGTCGCGTCGCTGGGCGCCTGGCTGGTGTACGAGGCGAGCAAGAGCGCTGACGAGGACGCCCGCCGGACGATCACGGCGTTCATCAGCGAGCACGCGCCCGGCCACGCCGAGCACGCGCCCGGCCATGATGGGGCGGGCGCGGACGCTTTCGGCGGCGCCTGACGGCTCCGGCTAGATAAACACCGGGATGGAGGGCTTCTCCTTCTCGGCGACGCCGTCGGCGATGGCGGCGTCGGAGACGGCCTTCGCCACGTTCTTCGCGACCGTCGGGTGGAATACGCTGGGGATGATGTACTCGGGCCCCAGTTCGTTCTTGCTCACCGCCGCCGCGATCGCCTCGGCCGCCGCCAGCTTCATGTGCTCCGTGATCTGGCGCGCGCGCACGTCCAGCACGCCGCGGAACAGACCGGGGAAGCAGAGGACGTTGTTGATCTGATTTGGGAAGTCGCTGCGGCCGGTGGCCATGACGGCGACGTGAGGAGTGGCGATCTCCGGCCGGATCTCCGGGTCGGGGTTGGCCATGGCCATGACGATGGGGTCGCGGTTCATCTTCTTCACGTCATCCACGGTGATCATGTTCGGTCCGGCGACGCCCAGGAACAGGTCGGCGCCTTCCATCGCGTCGGACACGGAGCCGCTGATGCCCTCCAGATTCGTGTGGTCCGCGAACCACTCCTTCATGAAGTTCATGCCCTCTTTGCGGCCCTTGTAGATGATGCCGGTGCGGTCGCACCCGATGATGTTCTTCACGCCCGCCGACATCAGAATCTTCGAGCAGGCGACACCGGCCGCGCCGACGCCCAGCACGACCACCTTGAGGTCGGTGATGTCCTTCTTCACGATGCGCACGGCGTTCAGCAGCGCGGCCAGCACGACGACGGCGGTCCCGTGCTGGTCGTCGTGGAAGACCGGGATGTCCAGCTCCTTCTTCAGCTTCTCTTCGATGTAGAAGCAGCGCGGTGCGGAGATGTCCTCCAGATTGATGCCGCCGAACCCGGGAGCGATGGCCTTCACGATGTTCACGATCTCGTCCTGGTCCTTCGTATCCAGGCAGATCGGCCAGGCATCGACGCCGCCGAAGGACTTGAAGAGCATCGCCTTGCCCTCCATAACGGGCATGGCGGCTCTCGGGCCGAGATCGCCGAGGCCGAGAATGGCGGTGCCGTCGCTGACGACGGCCACGGTGTTCGCCTTGATGGTCATGGAGTACGCCGCTTCGGGATCCTTATCGATCGCCAGGCAGACGCGGGCGACGCCGGGCGTATACACGACCGAGAGGTCGCGGCGCGTGGTCACCGGCACCTTGTTGCGGATCTCGATCTTGCCGCCGCGGTGGGAGAGGAAGACGCGGTCGGCGACGCTCTTGATCTGGACGCCTTTCACCTTCCTCACGCCGTCGACGATGTCGCGCGCGTGGTCGCTGTCGCGCGCGGAGACGCTGATCTCGCGGACGATCGTGGCGTCGGTCGTGCGTACGACGTCGATGTCGCCGATGTTGCCTCCGCGGTCGCCGACAGCCGTCGCGATCTGGGCGAGCATGCCCGGTTTGTTGGGATACTGCGCCTGGATGCTGAAGGTGTAGGTGGCGGCGGGCAGGTCGTTCGGGCGGCTGCCGTTCTTACGGGCCATGGCGTTCATTCCCTCGTGCTGGTGCGTTCTCCCCTCGGCGGAAGCTCACTATTCTAGGCGCCGGTCCGTGCAGCGGCCAATTGACGAACGGCCCGTCTTTGAATCTGGTTCTTGCCTCTGACCGTGTTCAGGCGTAGTGTCCGTTGCAAGAGCTATTGCAGGTATCGGAGGCAGCTATGGCGGAGCAGCAAACGGGACGTGTCACGGTCGAGCACGACGTGGTGTTTGGCGCCGGCGGCGGACGCGAGTTGAAGTGCAACGTCTACCACCCACCGCAGGAGGGCAGGGACCGCCCCGCCGTGTTGCTGATCCACGGCGGCGGCTGGGCGACCGGCGACCGCAGCCAGCTCCACGGCTACGGCATTCTGCTGGGACGGATCGGCTACGTCTGTGTCGCGACGGAGTATCGCCTGGCGGGCGAGTCGAAGTGGCCGGCGCAGATCGAGGACGTGAAGGCGTGCCTGCGCTGGATGCGGGCGAACGCCGGCAAGCTCGGCATCGACCCGAACAAGATCTCCGTCGAAGGGAACAGCGCGGGCGCGCACCTGTCGCTGATGGTCGCGGGCACGCCGAACGAGCCGGAGTTCGAGGGCGACGGCGGCAACCCGGGCGTGCCGACGGACGTGGCGGCGTGCGTGGCGATCTATGCGCCGGCGATGCTGTACGCGCCGGGGCAGCCGCTGGCGAAGGAGTTGGAGTTCCTCTTTGGACGGGGCGCCGACGTGGAGGTGGCGCGGCGGGCGAGCCCCATCGAGTGGGCGACGCCGAAGTTCCCGCCGACGCTGCTGGTGACGGGCAACAAGGACGAGCTGGTGCCCGACGCATCCAGCTTCGCGATGTACAACCGGCTCATCGAGGCGGCGGTGCCGGCGGAGCTCCACGTCTACGCCGAGGCGCCGCACGCGTTCGACCAGGAGCCGGCGTTCGGGCGGCAGGTGGCGGCGGTGATGTCGCTGTTCCTGGACCGGTATGTCGCGAACCCGCGGACGTTCGGCACGGCGGCAGCGCAGGCGATGGC
>DATECV010000180.1:0-11418 GCA_035286725.1 Dehalococcoidia bacterium
GATCGTCAACGTCTCGCGCGTGGCACGGGCGTTCGCCCGGGGCGAGCACGCCGTGCGGGCGGCTGTCTCGGGCCCCCGAGAGCTGGCCCAGCTCGGCGTCGACATGAACTTCATGCTGGAGACGACCAACGAACGCGCGGAGGCCCTGGAGGCGGAGGTGCGGGAGCGCCGGAGAATCGCGGACGCTCTCGAGAGGACACTGCAGGCGGAGCGGGAGCTGCGCGACCAGCTTCAGCATCAGGCGTTCCACGATCCGTTAACCGGGCTGAGCAACCGGGCGCGGTTTGTCGACCGGCTGGACCACGCGCTGGCACGGCGGATCAACGCGGGCGCGGGGCCGTCGGTGCTGTTCCTGGACCTGGACGATTTCAAGTCCGTGAACGACACGCTGGGCCACGCGGCCGGCGACGATCTGCTGCGCCAGGTGGGAGATCGCCTCCAGCAGTGCTTGCGTCCGGCGGATACGCTGGCGCGGATGGGAGGAGACGAGTTCGCCGCATTGATCGAGGACGCACCGGAGGAGGATGCGCTGGTGGTGGCCGAACGGGTCCTCGACGCGTTGCGGTCACCGTTCACGATCTCCGACCGGGAGATCTTCAGCCGGGCGAGCGTGGGGGCGGTACACGCGGGCGGTGTGGCGAATTCGGCCGACCTGCTGAAGCATGCCGACGTGGCGATGTACGTGGCGAAGAGCCAGGGCAAATCGCGCGTCGTGGCATACCGCGGAGAGATGGAAGAGGCGCTCCTGGACGAGCTGGCGCTGGAGAACGACATGCAGCGCGCACTGGAGCGGCAGGAGTTCGCGGTGCAGTACCAGCCGGTCGTCGGCGTGTCGGATCAGGAGCTGAGCGGGTTCGAGGCGCTGCTGCGGTGGCACCACCCGACGCGGGGCGTGATCGAGCCGGAGTCATTCATCTATATCGCGGAACGGACAGGGATGATCATTCCGATCGGGGAGTGGGTACTGGGCGAGGCGTGCAGGACGCTGGCGCGCCTGCAGGAGCACCACCCGCAGGAACCGCCGTTGACGATGGCGATCAACGTTTCGGCGAAACAGCTCTCGCAGGCGGACTTCAGGGACGTCGTGGAGCGGGCACTGAAGGACGCGGGCGTACCGGCGAACACGGTCATCCTGGAGATCACCGAATCGACGATGATGGCGGACGGGACGCGAACGATCGCCTATCTGGAGGCGCTGCACAACCTCGGCGTTCGCCTTGCGGTGGATGATTTCGGCACGGGGTATTCATCGCTGTCTTACCTGCGCAAGTTTCCGCTGGACGAGCTCAAGGTGGACAAGTCGTTCATCGACGACCTGGTGGACTCCGGGAAGGAGGAGCACGTCGTGCAGTCGATCATCGGGCTGGCGAAGGCGCTGCACCTGAAGATCGTGGCGGAAGGCGTGGAGAATAACGAGCAACTCGCGATCCTGCGCGCGTTTGACTGCGACGAGGCGCAGGGGTTCCTGTTCAGCACGCCAGTCGATATCGACGACGCGGAGCGGCTGCTCACCGAAGGCGCGATGGACGGGCGCGCCGCTGCCTGAGTGCGGTCACTTCAGGATGGGGAGCTCGGTGAGTTCCCAGAGGGTCCAGACGGTGAAATCGGGGGAGGCGCCTTCGCCTTCGGCGTAGTTGCCGAGGGCGCGGCCGGTCTGGGCCCGTGTGGCGGGGGCGGTGGTGACGTTGCCGTCGCCGTGGGGGCCCTCGCCGACCTGCTCGTCCTCGTGGGGCGGGTCGGCCTTCCGGACGCGGCGCCAGACGGCGGTCATGCCGAGCGCCTGCGCGCCCTGGACGTCGGCGCGGAGCGAGTCGCCGACCATGACGCAGTCTTCGGGCTGGAGGCCCATCTCGCGGAGGGTGTAGTTGTAGCACTCGGCGTGGGGTTTCATGTAGCCGATGTCACAGGAGACGGCGACGGACTCGAAGTACTTGTCGAGTCCGAGCTCGCGCAGCTCCTCCTGGAAGCGGGGGCCGCCGAAGACGCGGTTGGTGACGCAGCCGATGCGGTAGCCCTTCTCGCGGAGCCAGTCGAGAGTCTGGAAGGCGTCGTCGAACATGGTGCGGCCGAGGGCCAGGCCGCCGATGTTCCAGGCGTCCCAGAGGCGGGCGCCCTGCTCGTAGGTGAGGTCGAGGCCCATGCCGTTACCGATCTGGCGGACGACCTCGTTGAAGTCGGGGCTGACGCAGTCGGCCTCGTAGGCGGCGCGGTCGGCCTTTTCGACGCCGAGGCGGATCTCGCGGCCGAGGAAGCGAAGCTCGCCCTCGAGGGGGACGCCGAACTCGTCGAGGGCGGCCGTGATGCGGCGCATGGTCTCCATGCGGATGTCCATGGCGACGGGCATCCTGGGGAAGTGCCAGAGGGTGTCGCCGAGGTCGAAGAGGATGGCTTTCAAAGGAGTTGTCAGTTCTCAGTTATCAGTTTTCAGTGCTCGTCGCTAAGAGGAGCGTAGCGCGATACGAGGGGACAGACTACTCGTTCTTGACCCCGGGTCAGTCTTCACGGCGGGAGGAGGACTGGTTTCGGCCGAAGATGCCGAGGAGGGGCGAGCCTGCGCCAAGGAGGAAGCCGACGTCGTACCAGTTGCCGGCACGGGCGAGGTTGTAGAAGGGGAAGCGTTCCCAGCCGCCGAAGACGTGGACGATGAGGACGAACCAGGCGGTGAAGCCGTTCCAGTAGCCCCAGAGGAAGTCCTGCCACCACATTTCAAGTTCTCAGTTCTCAGTTGTCAGGTGTCAGTTCTCAGCTGCCTGCAATCAGAGCATTGCTGACTTGCCGACACAGGCGGAAGTGTCGTTCGGACCCCAATTCGTGCGTCAGACGGAAGTGGGGCGGCGGAATCTGTCCAATGGTATGCAATCCATAGCGGAACCTTCACAGCAGCGATACATTTGAGATGCACACGGATCTGCCCCGGCGGCGTCTTGCCGGCGGCTGTGGCAGACCCGCAAGGAGTCTCGATGGAATCCTCCGTCGTCGCGCTCATCGTCATCGCCGTCGTGGGGCTGTTGCTGCTGGTGCTGCTGTTCACCAGCGGGATGCTCGTGAATATCGGCGGCCAACAGATCGGGATCATGGAGCGCAAGTACTTCGGGAAATCGCTGCCGGAGGGCCGCGTGGTCGCGATGCGCGGCGAGATCGGCATCCGGGCGGAGGTGCTGCAACCGGGGCTGCACTTCCTGATCCCGTTCCTGTTCAAGGTAACCAAGGACGACATGCTCGTCATCGCCGAGGACGAGGTGGGGCTGATCGAGTCGATTGACGGCCTGCCGCTGGAGCCGGGTCACATTTTCGGACGGCGCGTGGCGAACCACGATACGTTCCAGGACGCGGACGGGTTCCTGCGCAACGGCGGCCAGAAGGGGCCGCAGATCGACATCCTGCCGCCGGGCAAGTATCGGATCAATACGTACCTGTTCCGCGTACGGACGTCGTCGGCCGTCGTCATCGCGCAGAACCAGGTGGGGATCGTGAACGCGCGCGACGGGATGCCCATCGTGCCGGGGCGGCTGCTGGCACACAAGGTGGAAGGACACCAGGCATTCCAGGACGGGGAGGCGTTCGTCGCGAGTGGCGGACAGCGCGGACCACAGATCGAGGTGATGCTGCCGGGTCGGTACCGGATCAACACGGACCTGTTCAACGCCGAGATCCAGCCGGCGACGGTGATCCAGGCGAACCAGGTGGGACTTGTGACGGCGAAGGACGGCGTCCCGCTGGCCGCGGGCGAGCTGGTGGCGTCGGTCATCGACGGACACAGCGATTTCCAGGACGCTTCGTCGTTCCTGGCAAACGGCGGGCAGAGGGGGCCGCAGTACGACCTGCTGAAGCCGGGCACGTACTACATCAATCCGCTGATGTTCGACGTGAGGTTGGACAACGTGATCGTTGTCGAGCGGGGCGAGGTGGCGGTGCTGGTGTCGAACGTCGGCAAGGAGCCGCGGCAGATGACCGAAGACGAGCGCCTGGGTTTCGGGCAGGAGCGCTACGTCGTGCCGGCGGGGTACAGGGGAATCCAGTCGGAGGTGGCAGGGCCGGGCGTGTACTACCTGAACCGATGGGCGTACATCGCGTACATCATCCCAACGACGAACCTGACGATCGACTGGGCGGACAAGGGGTCCATGGGGGATCCCGGCGAGCCGGCCGGAGGGCCGGGGCACCTGCAGTTGTTCAACCCGCTCGCCGTGATCAGCAAGGACGGCTTCGAGATGCGGGTGAGCGTGAAGGTGGTGATCCGCGTGCGACCCGACCAGGCGCCGCTGATGGTTGCGAAGATCGGGTCGATCGAGAAGCTGATCGACAACGTCATCCACCCCATGATCGACTCATCGTTCCGGAATCAGGCGTCTTCGACGGAAGCGATGAACTTCATGCAGGACCGAGCGTTGGAACAGGCGAAGGCCGAGGCCCGGGCACGCGACGAACTGGAGAAGTACCACGTCGAGTGCGTGTCGGTGCTGATCTCGCAGATCATCCTGCCGCAGGAGTTGATGGAGATCCAGACGAGGCGGGTCATCGCGGCACAGCAGCAGGCGATGTTCGTGGAGCAGCAGAAGGCGGAAGAGAAGCGCATCGACACGGAGAACACGCGGGCGAAGGCGGACAAGCAGCCGGAGCTGGTGGCGGCGCAGATCTCGGTGCAGGTGGCGGAGCAGACGCGGCAGCAGACGATCCTCATGGCAGAAGGCCGGGCACGGGCTGTCGAGCTGGAAGGCGCCGCCGAAGGCCAGAAGATCCTAGCGGTGGGCCAGGCGACCGCGGAGGCGTACGAGCAGCAGGTGGCGGCTGTTGGGCAGCTGAACCTGGCGGGGATCGAGGTGACGAAGTCGATCGCGTCGGCGGGGCTGAAGATCACGCCGGACATCATGGTGGCCGGAGGTGGCGACGGCGGTGGCGCGAACATCTTCTCGGCGTTCATCGCGCAGCTCCTGGCGGGGAATCGGGTGGCGCTTTCGGGGCCGAACGGTAGCCAAAACGACGACAGCCAACCGCCCAAGGCGTAGGCTGGAATCTCCGTGAATCTGGAGGCCGGGCGAACTGCCCGGCTTTCCTTATGTCACCACCTCATCACAGCCTTTCCGCAGCCGATACTTCCTCGCTATGGGGGATCTTGGGTTTCGACGGGTGGGAATCGCCGCGTGCCTCGCGGCACTGGCGTCGCCGATCCTGTTTTTGGCTGTGGCGCGGGCGTTCCCGGCCATCGACGGCCTGCAGATGCACTTCCACTTCCACTTCTGGATCGTAGGCGTGACGGCGCTGGCATCGGCGGTCGCGTGCGGGGTGGTGATCGCGGGAGCGAAGACGCTGCGCGAAACGCGGCTGTTGTTCCTGGCGCTGGCGTTCCTGTCGATCGCGGCGGTGTTCTCAGTCCACGGTCTGCTGACGCCGGGCGTGATCAAACACGAGTTCTACATGGCGCTCGGCGTTTCCGCGTGGGTCAGCGTGATGCTGGGGTCGGTGCTGGTGGCGCTGAGCGCGGTCGAGCTGCCGGCCGGCGTGGACGGTTTTGTGCGGAAGCGCGGCGGGATGATCTTCGCGTGGTTCGCGATCGGGTTGGCGACGTACATCCTGGTGAGCTGGAACATCGAAGGCTGGCTCAACGACGTGCCGACCGACGACCGGACGGTGCAGTACGGCATCGCCCTCACATCGACAGCGCTGTTCGGGTTCGCGTTGTACCGGTACGCGCAGGCGTGGTTCTTCGCGCGGCTTCCTTCGCAGGCGGTGATGGCGGCGGCGCTGGCGTTGCTGGTGCAGGTACCGCCGATCCTGCTGTGGGGGCAGGTGTGGCACCTTTCGTGGTGGGTGTACCACTTCGCGTACGGGGCGGCGTTCGTCGTGCTGTTCGCGGGGTGGGGGCTGGAGTGGCGGCGGGCGGGTTCGCTGAGCGCGATCGCGGAGGCGCTTTCGATGCGTGACGCGCTGGCGCAGCTCAACCGCGGGCGCGACCGGCAGGTGGTCGAGCTGGTGGACGCGATCGAGGCGAAGGACCGCTACACGGTGGGGCACGTCCACCGGGTGGGGTCGCTGGCGTTCGAGATCGGGAAACAGCTTGGGCTATCGGCCGCGGAGCTTCGCGAGGTGGTGCTGGCGGCGCAGATGCACGACGTGGGGAAGATCGGGACGCCGACGGCGATCCTGCAGAAGCCGGGGGCGCTCACGGGCGACGAGATGACGGAGATGCGGCGGCACACGGTGTTCGGCAGCGAGATCGCGGGGCGGGTGCGGGCGCTTCGGACAGTGTCGCCGGCGGTGCGGGCGCACCATGAGCGCTTCGACGGTGGCGGGTATCCGGACGGTCTGCGTGGGGAGACGATCCCGTTCGCGGCGCGCGTCGTATCGGTGGCCGACACGTACGACGCGATGACAACCGCCCGGCCGTACCGGGAGGCGCAGTCTCACGAGGCGGCGATCGCGGAGATCCGGCGGGTGCGGGGAACGCAGCTGGACCCGCGGTGCGTGGATGCGTTTCTGGCGTTGTTTGAGGCGGCAGCGGCGGCGTAGGATCTAGCATCAGAATGAGCACGAAGCTAGTCGCACTGGTCCGACCTGCTCTGGTCGTCTTTTCGTCGGCGGCTGTCGGAGGTTTGGTTGTCGCGGGCGCGATACTCCTATTCGATCGCGATGATGAGGCCGACCGGGGACGGGTCGTGATGATCCAGGGATCCGACCTGTTCGACGGAGTTGGAGGCGATCTTGATTCGGGTCCCATTTGCAGTTACACGGACCGCTTCTGCATTACGCGAACGATCGGCGGAGAATACATTGCGCTTTACGCAGTGGACACGTACCCGCCCGCGCGGGATCAAACGTGCCCGCTGTACTGGGATCCCGAGGATTCCTTTGATATCGGGTCGCGCGTCGTCACCGGCCTGTTCAGAAGCCGCTGTAATGGTGACCGCTGGGACATCACTGGCGAACGCCTCTTTGGACCGGCACCGAGAGACATGGATCAGTTCCCGCTGACGGTCGACGGAGAGAGGTTTACGGTGGACACACGCCGCCTGCTCTGCGGCGCGCCCGCCGAACGCGAGATGTCCACGACCTGCGCCCTGGCGCCTGCTGTCGACTGAGGCAGAGACAAGCGGCCTTACGGGCGTTATGTAGCGACCGCTCTGAGATGGCGGTCGCTATACTTGGGCACGATCCCACTGACCGAGGAATGTGCCCCGTATGCCGGCTGAGGTTCTCTATCGCAAATGGCGTCCGCAGCGGTTCGCGGAGGTGTCCGGGCAGGAGCTTGTGACGCGGACGCTGGTGAACGCGGTCTCGACGGACCGGGTGTCGCACGCGTACCTGTTCGCGGGGCCGAGGGGCACGGGGAAGACGACGACGGCGCGGCTGCTGGCGAAGGCGATCAACTGCGAGAAGAACCAGAAGGGCAAGAAGAACAAGCCGGGGGAGCCCTGCAACGCCTGCGCCTCGTGCAAGGCGGTGGCCGAAGGCAGCGCGTTGGACCTGGTCGAGCTGGACGGGGCGAGCAACCGCGGCATCGACGACATCCGGGCGCTTCGGGAGAACGCGGGCTACCTGCCGATGGCGGGGATGGACGCGCACAAGGTGTACCTGATCGACGAGGTACACATGCTGACGGACGCGGCGTTCAACGCGCTGCTGAAGACGCTGGAGGAACCGCCGCCGCACATCATCTTCATCCTGGCGACGACGGACATCCACAAGGTACCGGCGACGATCGTATCGCGGTGCCAGCGTCACGAGTTCAAGCGCATCCCGACCTCGGCGATGGCGGACCGGCTGGCGTTTATCGCGGAGCAGGAGCAGATCGAGGTACCGCGCGAGGGGCTGGAGATGATC
The DNA here is from genome assembly GCA_035286725.1 of Dehalococcoidia bacterium. Taxonomy (GTDB): domain Bacteria; phylum Chloroflexota; class Dehalococcoidia; order DSTF01; family JACRBR01; genus JACRBR01. The sequence goes on from DATECV010000180.1 coordinate 7,819, forward strand.
TCGCGAGTGGCGACGGGGTCGCTACGGGACGCGATCAACCTGATGGAGCAGATCTGCGACTCGTACGGGAACGCGCCGTCGCTGGAGGCGGTGCGCGAGGGGCTGGGGCTCATCGCGGACGAGCGGGCGGCGCGGCTGGCGCAGCAGGCGCTGCAGGGGGACTTCAGCGGCGGGCTGGACACCATCTCCGCGGTGCGTGACGACGGGCTGGACCTGCGGCAGTTCCAGAAGGAAGTGGTGATGCGACTGCGGGAGCTGCTGCACGTGAAGAGCGGCGCAGACACCGAGGGACGCTGGACGCCCGAACAGGTGACGGAGATGCAGGAGAGCATCGCCGACGTCTCGCGGGAGACGCTGGTACAGGCGCTGCGGGCGTTCGGGCAGGCGGACCTGCGGGCGGATCCGCTGTCGCCACTGCCGCTGGAGCTTGCGCTGGCGGACTCGACGGCGCCGCCACCGGCAGCCACGGCGCGCGCGGAGGCGGCACCAACGCGGCGGCCGGATGCCGCGCCCGCGCCACGAAGCGCGCCGGCGCCTGCCGCGCGGCAAGCGCAACCCGCGCCGCGGCCGGCGCCTGCCGCGCCAGCGAGCCGGCCCGCTCCGGCTCGAGACGCTGAGCGGGTGCCGGAGGACTTGCGGAAGGACCTGAGCAAGGCGTCGGCGGAGGACATCGCGCGGATGCTGGGGAGCAAGGCGCCCGTGATCCCGCCGGCGGGCGACGAGCCGGAGGAGGCTGCGGGAGCGCCGGCAGCGCCGGCTTCCAAGAACGGCGGTCACCTGGCATCGACGCCGGGCGGGAACATCGACCTGGAGACGTTCATCGACCAGAAGCTGCGGCCGCTGGCGCGGCAGAAGGCGATGAAGTTCGATGCGCTGCTGAACGGGTCGTGCAAGGCGGTGTCGTACGAGGGCGGCGTGCTGACGCTGGGGTTCTTTATGGACGCACACCACAAGAAGACGGTGGAGCAGGCACAGACGCGCAAGGTGTACGAGGAGCTGGCGACGCAGATCTTCGGGGAGCCGGTGACGATCCAGTGTATCCTTGCGGAGAAGACACCGAAGGCGATCAAGAGCCCGCTGGTGCAGCACGCGGTGCAGGCGCACGGCGCGAAGATCGTGTCTGGAGATGAGGAGCCATAAGCGATGTCGATGAACCGGGACATGATGGCGAAACTGGGCCAGGCGATGGCGCAGGTGCAGAAGGCGCAGGCGGAGCTTGCGGAGAAGACGGCCGAGGGCACGGCGGGCGGCGGGATGGTACACGTGATCCTGACGGGCGGGATGAAGGTGCAGTCGCTGAAGATCGAACAGGACGCGGTGGACCCGGACGACGTAGAGATGCTGGAGGACCTGGTGACGGCCGCGCTGAACGAGGCGCTGCAGAAGGTCCAATCGATGCAGTACGGGCAGCTGGCGGGGATCGCGGGGAACATCCTGCCGGGACTGGGACAGTAGCAGTTAGCAGCGGTTAGCTCGTAGCTGTCAGGGATGGATGGGGCACGTCGGCGCGGTGCCCCTACAATGTGTCCATGAACCAGCCTCTCGGTGCGGCGCCGCCTCCTGTCTCGAAGTTGATCGAAGAGTTCCACAAGCTGCCGGGGATCGGGCCGAAGAGCGCGCAGCGGCTGACGTATCACCTGCTGCGGATCCCCCCGGAAGACGCCCTGGCGCTGGCGCAGGCGATCACCGAGCTGAAGGAGAAGACGGTCCTGTGCTCGGTGTGCCAGAACGTGACGGAGACGGACCCGTGCGGGATCTGCCGTGACGACGGCCGCGACCGGTCGCTGATCTGCGTGGTGGAGGAGCCGCTGGATATCCTGGCGGTGGAACGGACGCGGGGCTTCCACGGGCTGTACCACGTGCTGCACGGTGTGATCTCGCCAATGGACGGTGTTGGGCCGGACGACCTGAAGGTGAAGGAGCTGCTGGAGCGGACGCGCGGCGGGGCGGTGCATGAGATCATCATGGCGACGAACCCGAACCTGGAGGGGGAGGCGACGTCGATGTACATCAGCCGGCTGCTGACGCCGATGGGGATCCGCGTGACGCGGCTGGCGCGCGGGTTGCCGATGGGGAGCGACCTGGAGTACGCGGACGACGTGACGCTGTCGCGGGCGCTGGAGAATCGCCAAGATGTGTAGGTGATAGGTTGTAGTTTGTAGGTTATAGGGGCCGCCTCGGGCGGCCCTTCTTGATCTCGAGATGGATGTGAGAGCCATGCGGATCACTTCGGAGCCGATTGGGTTTGTGCGGGGCGAGCGGGTGGAGGCGGATGATGATTGCTGGGGTGGGGTGGTTTCGGAGATCGTGATCGAGGAGGGGCTGGGGGCGGAGGCGAGAAGCACCTTCCCTCAACTGCGTTTTTCGCAGACGGCGACGGGTGGTCGTACTTGCGCGCCCGGCAGTAACATCGCGGTCATGGTGGAACAGGCGAGCAGGATCGGACCGAAGGTCGTGGAGGAAGCGCCTCCGCCGGACGTGGGCGACGCGCTGATCGCGTACTTGCGGACGGAGCTGGGTGATGCATCGCTTGCCTATGCCGCGGCGCCCTCCCGGATCACAGGCGGCTTTGACACGACGATCTACTCCTTCACGCTGGGCGGCGCGGACGGCGAGATGGCGGGGCCGCTGATCCTGCGCGTGTATCGCGACGGAGGTGCGGAGCAGGCGCGGTATGAGACCATCGTGCAGAACGCGGTGGCGGCGCAGGGGTTTCCGACGCCACGGGTGCTGATCTCCTGCGTCGATCCCTCGGTGATGGGCTCGGCGTTCGTCATCATGCCGCGAGTGCCCGGGGCGCCGATGCTGAACGGGCTGTTCAGCACGGCGATGCCACGGCTTCCGGTCGTGATGGCCAAGCTGCACGCGCGACTCCACGCGCTCGACCCGGAGCCGGTGCGGCAGGCGATCGTTGAGGCCGGATGGGCGTTCGGCCGCACCGGGACATCCGACTACACGACGTGGCGTTCTGAAATCGAACGGGCGAAGCTCGAGGGGCTGCGGGACGCGTGCGCGTGGGTGGAGACGAGCCGGCCACCTACTGACCGCGCGCCGGCTGTGTGTCACGGCGACTTCCATCCGCTCAACGTGCTGATGGACGGAGATCTCGTGAGCGGAGTGCTGGACTGGCCGATGATGCGGATCGCGGACCCGGCGTGGGACGTGGGCGCGGCGATCGCGTTATTCGGGCACGGGCCGATCGATCTGCCGCGGCCGGTGGTGCCGGTGGTCAACGTCATCCGGAACTGGCTGCTGCGCCGGTACGTGAAGGCGTACCTCGCGGAGCGGCCGCTCGATGCGGAATCGGTGCGGTACTACGAGGCGATGCGGCTGTTGGGGTTCATGTTGGAAACGGGGAGCTACCGGCAGGCGCAGGCGGGGGTGGTCCCACCGACCACGAAGGCGACGGCGTTCAATCACCCGCGCGTGCTGCGTGGGATCGCGAAGCGGTTCACGAAGATCACGGGCGTGGCGGTAACGCTGCCGGAGTACCGCGGTTAGGGGCCAGGGATTGGTGATTGGGGCTAGCGTCAGACGCCGATCGGCTGGCGCTGTGACGGGCACGCGCGACGACGATTTCTCGGCATCGATCTGTGAGGC
>DATECV010000181.1:0-2362 GCA_035286725.1 Dehalococcoidia bacterium
AGCGGTGTTGATCGGCGGGCTGGCGGTGCTGGGATACGCGGGGGCGCAGGGGGGCGACTACGTGCGCCGGGAGTTCTTCGGCGTGATCGAGGACCTGGCGATGGCGCCGGTGCGGAACGGGGCGGCGTGCGTGGTGGCGGGGGCGGCGATTGTGGTGGTTGCGGTCGTGGGCGGCGCGATGTCGCGGCGATCGGCGTTGGCGATCAACGTGGGGTGAGGGCCCGGGGCTGGGCGTGCGATTGGCGCCACGGCCTCCGGCTATCGCGTGCGATGACCGGGTGGTGCGAAATTGGGGGACTGCGAGGACAGGTCCAGAGACCAGTCCGTACGGGGCCGGTACCCAGCGTCCTTCATCCGGCCGCGTCGATTTCGGACGACGCACAGCGCACAGCCGAGGACGGCTGTGCCACAATTCTCTCGCGACGGCTGTGCCACAATCCTCTCGCGACGCCTGTGCCACAATTCTCTCGCGACGGCTGTGCCACAATTCTCTCGCGACGACCATGCCGCAAAGTCTTTCGTGACGGGCTGTCCACAGTTCCCTCGACGCACCCGACATCATCGCAAGTGCAGCGAGGCCATCAGAGGAGGAGACAAACATGGCGGGGAATGTTGCGCTGGCGAAGAACCTGGCGTTCTGGCACTGGTATCCGGAGATGTTGGTGGAGGGGTTGACGGCGGAGCAGCTCCGTTGGCAACCGGAGGCGCACGATACGTCGATCATCTTCGCGTTGTGGCACACGTACCGGGCGGAAGACGAGATCTTGCACGGCGTGGTGATGGGGCGGCCGAGCGTGTTCGCTTCGCAGGGGTGGGCGGCGCGCCTGCCGGTGGACCAGACGGGCGTGACACCGTTCGGCAACGGGCTCTCGCGGGAGCAGATCGCAGGGCTGCGGCTGGACGTGGGCGAGGTGCTTGCGTACGCGAAGGCGGTGGGTGAGAGCGAGGCGGCGTACGTGGGATCGATCAGCGACGAGGAGGCGGCGGTGGAGATCAAGCTGCCGTTCTTCACGGGCGTGTACCAGGGCGTGGACGTGATGTCGAAGGCGGAGACGATCGCGTTCTTCGCGATCGGGCACACGTCGGAGCACCTGGGCGAAGTGCAGATGCTGAAGGGGATGATGGGGATGAAGGGCGCGCCGCTGTGAGCGACGTCCCCCGGTTGCTGGCGGCGTTCGAGGGCGGGTTGCTCGTGCGGCCGGACGCGAAGGTCGCGAACACGGTGGACCTGGCGCGGGCGCTGGGGATGCTGTGCGGGGTCGAGGGGCTGGAGCTGGGGACGAACTGCCGGCACATCGCGGAGATCATCGGCGAGCACGCCCACGTCGTGTTCGTGATGGTTGACGGGCTGGGGATGAACCTGGTCGAGCGGGAGGCGCCGGACGAGTTCTTTCGCTCGCACACCGTCATGGAGCTGCGGTCGGTGTTCCCGTCGTCGACGGCGCCGGCGCTGACGAGCCTGGCGACGGGGCTGTGGCCGGCGGAGCACGCGGTGCCGGGGTGGTACACCTACCTGCCTGCGTACGGGCTCACGGCGACGATCCTGCCGTTCGTGGAGCGGTTCTCGAAGAAGGACGCGCGCGAACTGGGTGTGGAGCCGGGCGTGGCGTTCCCGGTCGCGGCGATGGGGTCGCGGATACGGCGGGCGCAACTACGGGTGATGCCGAAGCGGATCGACGGGAGCGTGTACTCGCGATACTCGTCGGGAGACGCGCCGAGCTTCGGATACGGATCGCTGCGGACGGGTGTGGACGCGGTGTGCGCGTTCGTCTCCGAGGCGACGGGGCCGACGCTGACGTACCTCTACGCGCCGTTCGTCGATACGGCGCAGCACGAGCGGGGCGTGGAATCGAAGAGCACGCGGCGGGCGACGAAGCTGGTGCGGTCGCGGATCGAGATGCTGGCGGAGCGGCTGCAGGGGCGGGCACGCATCGTACTGACGGCGGACCACGGACAGATCGAGGTGGCGCCGGAGCGGCAGACGCAACTACGGGAGGGCGACCCGCTGCTGGCGCTGCTGCGGGTACCGCCGTCGTGCGAACCGCGGGCACCGGCGTTCCACGTGCGTGCGGGACAACACGCGGCGTTCGAGGCGATGTTCCGGGAGCGGTTCGGCGAGCGGTTCGCGCTGCTGACGATCGACGAGGCGGACGCGCTGCGGTTGTTCGGGCCGGGAGCGATGTCCGCGGAGACGCGGGCGCGACTGGGGGACTACGTGGCGATCGCGCTGGGGGCGGACACGGTGTCCCTGCCACACGAGACGCCGATGATCGGGTTTCACGGGGGGCTGATGGCGGACGAGGTGCGGGTGCCGCTGGTGCTTGTTTGAGTGTGTCAGTGGGTCAGTGGGTCAGTGGGTCAG
>DATECV010000182.1:0-5956 GCA_035286725.1 Dehalococcoidia bacterium
CATCGTCAGCGCGTCCTCGCCCAGGTCCTCCAGGTTCGTCCCGCCTCGCGCCGATGAGAACAGCTCGTTGTCCGACGACACCCCCACGATGTCCTCGTACCGCGTGAGCGCCCAGTACCCCTGGCCCTCCGGTTCCGGCTGCCAGTGCACCGGATCCTCGCGCCGCAGCACGTCGAACGTATCGTGCGGCATCGCCTGCGCGTACGTGTCCGCGCTATACAGGTCGGCCAGTGTCATCGTCGTCATCGTCGTCGCTCCTCGTTCGTCCGAATCATCCGCCCAAGGCGGTCACTGCCGTCTGCCGTCTGTTGTCTGCTCTTTGCCTGTTGCCCTTGCCCCCAGCCCCTCACGCCCCCAGCAACCGCCCCACCGCCGCCCGCACGAACGACCGCTGCCGCGCGATCGCCGCCTCGCTCGCCGGATCGTCCGGCATCACCGCGCCCAGCAGCGCCATGTCGCTGAAATACCCGAAGATCAGGTGATACAGCCCTGCCGCCAGGTGCGGCAGCTCCTCCGCCGGCCACGCGGTCCCCGCCTCCCGCAGCAGCCGCACTCCCTCTTCGAACAACGGCTGCGCCAGCCGCGCCACGATCTCCCCCGCGATTCCGCTCTCGTCCAGCGATGCCCGCTGGATCAGCCGCGCCAGGTGCGGGTGCGCCACCAGGTAGTCGAACGTCCGGTCCAGGTACGACGCCATCCGCTCGCCCCGAGCCGGCGCGTCCCCTCGCAGCACCCCCGCGCGCCCGCTCTCCGTCACCACCGCCAGCAGCGACTCCACACCGCGCCGCAGCACCGCCTCGTAGATCGCCTGCTTGTTCTCGAAGTAGTGGTACAGGCTCGCCTGGTTCTTCAGCCCCACGTCCGCCGCGATCTCCCGCGTCGACGCCCCCTCGAACCCCATCTCCGCGAACCGCCGCTCCGCCGCGTCCAGGATCCCGTCCCGCGTCGTCGATTCCAGCCCGGGGCCTGCCACGATCGCGCTCATGGCGCCGATCCTACTCAAACAAACGTTTGTTTGTCAACCCCTTGCCGCGGGCCTCCACACAATGATATCGTTGTGTTGATGCCGCTCCCGCCCTTCGACCCGTCCGGCCGGCTGCCACCGGGCACTCACTGGGCAACCTGGGGCGACATCGCCGGCCGCTTCGGCGGTGGCACGCATCGCCAGCAGCTACTGGAGGGCCTGCGACTCGTGTGCGAAAACCTGAGGCAAGCCGGGTGCCCAACCGTCTTCATCGATGGGAGCTTCGTCACGGCCAAGGCGCGCCCTGCCGACTTCGACGGCTGTTGGGACCCCGTCGGCGTGAACTTCGACCACATCGACCCCGTGCTTCTCGACTTCACCGACCGGCGCGCGGCGCAGAAGGAACGCTACGGCGGCGAGATGTTCGTGGCTGGCGCATCCGCCGATCACCTCGGCAACACGTTTCTGGAATTCTTCCAGATCGACAAGGAAACCGGTGATGGTAAGGGCATCGTTGCACTCGATTTGAGGTCAGAACCATGATCAAGAACGAACGGCAGTATCAGGTGACACGCGCCCAGCTCAAGCGCATGGACTCCGCACTGCAACGTCTCCAGACAGCAACACCGGCACGCGACGCGGATCCCCGGCTCCTCAACGCCGAGCGAAACGGCTTGCAGAGCGTCATCGCGGAGTTGCGCGACGATCTCGGCGAGTATGAGCGGCTACGCTCCGGGGCGGCGGGCGCCATCGAAGTGGCACGACTTCAGGACTTCCCCGCGCTTCTCATCAAGGCGCGCATCGCCGCCGGACTTACCCAGCGCGAGCTTGCTGAGAGGCTCGGCCTCAAGGAACAACAGGTGCAGCGCTACGAGGCGTCGGACTACAGCTCGGCCAGCATGTCGCGAATGCTTCAGGTCGCCGACACATTGCAGCTCGAGTTCATCCAACCGATGAAGGGAATCGTGACGGGCCTCGACCGCGATCGGGCAACGCCGGCGTCACAGCGCGGGACACAACACGCGTAGGGAGCCCTCACCACCGCTACGCCGCCCGCCGCGCCTCCGCTCCCGGCGGCTCCTCCCCGTACACCCCGCGCCCCGTCCCGTTCGCCACCAGCCGCACCAGCGCCTGCACCACCCGCGGCTCGAACCGCGTGCCCGCTCCCCGCTCGATCGCCGACACCGCCTCCGCCACTCCCCACTCCGGCTTGTATGCCCGCGCGCTCCGCAGCTCGTCGTACTCGTCCGCCACCGCTACGATGCGTGCCGCCAGCGCGATCGCCCCCTCCCGCTTCCCCGCCGGATACCCGGACCCATTCCACCACTCGTGGTGGTCCGCGAGCGCCGTCGCCGCCATCGCCAGCTCGGGCGCTCGCCCTGCGATTGCCGCCCCGGCTGCCGCGTGCCCCCGAATGGCCGCCAGTTCGTGTTCCGAAAGCCGGCCGCCGCGGCGCAGCAGGTCGCGCGGCACCATCAGCTTCCCCAGGTCGTGGAGCTGCGCCGCTGCTGCCGCCTCACGCACCTGCTCCGGCTCCAGCCGCAGGTGCATGGCGATCCGCGCCGCCAGCTCCGCCACCCGGTCCGCGTGACCGCGCATCGGCCCGGCGTGTCCCGCGATCCGGTCCATCAACCCGCCCATCGTCCGCACACCGCTGCGCCGCGCCGTCACCACGGCTCCGCGAAGCAGCAGCCCGAACGCCACCGCGCGCTGACCCCGCCGCGCGCGTTCCTCCGCGACCAACGCCGCGACCGGCAGCGATGCTCCCACCAGCACGAGAAGATCCATCTGATATGGGGCCACGCCCGGCACGCCGCCCGCCGCCAGCACGATCGCCAACGCCGCGAACACGCAGCAGCTCGCCGCCAGCCCGAACAGCGACGGCAGCCTCAACAGATGCCACACACCCCACAGGCGCGCGACCGCATAGAGATAGCCCATCGCCGCGATGCCCGCGAACACCCGTGTGAGCTGTTCCGCCGGAAGCGCCGACGGAAACGCCGCGAACAGATAGCCCGCCAGTCCCATCCCGGACGCCGCCGTCACCAGCAGCGTGCGCACGGCCAGTGTCTGCCTCAGGTCGCGCGCGCCGCTCGCCGGCCACCACGTGTGCGCCGCAAGGAAGGACCACGCCCCGCCCGCCAGCAGGCCCAGCAGAGGCGCGAACGCCGCCCCCTTCGACGGCTCCAACCCCAGCCCGTCCTCAGCGCAGACGTACCGCACCACCAGCCCCGCGCCCACGGAGCCGCACCCCAACGCCAGCATCGCCGGCGACCACTCCCGCGCGCCCCATGCGATGTATCCCGCCACCAACGCGAACGCTACACCCGCGATCGCCGTGGCCATCATCGTCTCGCCGGCAAGAATCTCGCGCGTCGTGCCCGCGGGCGCAGGCAGCAGCAACGCCGCCACCTGGCAGGCGGCAGCCGCGATCGAATACGCGGCCCAGGACCTGAGATGTGCCCTCATCTACGGAGTGATCGGCAGCGCCGCGCCCTCTCGATTGCCCGCGCGCCGGGTGCTGACACCCGGCCTCCAGCGGCGTGAATGCTCGTGCTAGAGCTTCCGGTCACCGTGTTTATGACAACGGATCGTTGCCAGAAACCCGCCTCGATGGTATGATTTCGATCCCGTGAGCCTGCCTCAGGGATCGTTTCACCGGCATCGGATTCCCGCGTCGGGCGGGACGTAGCGCGCCATCGCGCAGCCTGCGCGGGGCGGGGAGGTTTGTCGGCGTGCATGTAACCCCTTCGGCGTGTGAAGCACTCTCCAGACTCCTCACCCGCCGTGCAACTCCCGACCGATGCCTCCGCCTCAACACCAACCAGGGCAAGTACCGCTTCATCATCGACGAACCCATCGAGCACGACATCATCTACCAGCACGACGAACACGTCGTGCTCGTCGTTTCCGAAACCGTCGCCCGCGACCTCTGGGGCATCACCGTCGACACCTCCCCCACCGGCGAGGGCAAACAAAAGCTCATCTTCCGCAAGGCGAAGGCCGGCGAACCCCTCGAGGCCGTCCGCGACGACGCCCCCATGGTCCCGCCCGAATGGCGTGCCGAGCAGCACGCCCAGCTCCTCAACGAGATCGCCGAGATCGGCCGCCAGATCCAGTCCCTCCGCGGCTCCACCAAGAGCATGGTGCGCGATCAACTCCAGACGCTCGAGGCCGCACGGCAGCAAAAGTGGGACGCCATCCGCGCCATTTGGGCCGGAGACGGCGGATGGCATAAACTCAACGGCCTGGGCGCCCAAGCCGGCGTGCAACAGCCCGTCACGAAATAACACGGCCCAACGGCCGGACGCAGATCGGAGCGAACATGACCTCAGTTGACCTACGCGATGGTGAGTCCGGCGAGCACCTGCTCACACGCTTCCGCCAGGCCGTACAGCGCGACGGCATCCTCCGCGAGATCAAGCAGCGCCGCCACTTCATCCCCAAGAGCGAGCGCCGCCGCATCGCCATGGCCAAGGCCGCCCGCCGCCGCCGCCGCGCCAAGCGCCCCGTCGCGTAGCGTCTGTCGAGTTCGGGACATATGCTTCAAGGTCCGCTACGAGCGGGCCTTCCTGCTTCCATCGCAATCAAGGATGGGCCCGCGGCCATGGATGCCCGAAAGCTGATCGACAAGGCAGTACGTCTCTCGTAGAGACCGCTAAACTGACCCTCGAGGAAAGTGAATGAAGGACTACCACATCAACATCTTCTGCAGCGAAGAGGACGCGGCATACATTGCCGATATTCCCGATCTCCCACTTTGCTCCGCGTTCGGCCCCACGCCCGAAGACGCCCTTCGAGAAGTGAAGATTGCCCGAGATCTGTGGATAGATGTCGCTCGCGAACAAGGCAAACCTGTCCCTGAGCCTTCCTACCAACCGGCCATATATCAGGGCGTCCACTAGCGCCGCGCGCACCATGCGCATCGGCATCCTCTCCGACACCCACGGCTACCTCGACCCACGCCTCGCCTCCGCGTTCGAAGACGTCGACGCCATCATCCACGCCGGCGACATCGGCGGACAACACATCCTCGACGCCCTGAGCGCCATCGCCCCGGTCCACGCGGTCTACGGCAACAACGACGAGAAGCGCGACACTCTCGGCCTCCCTCTCCGCACCGACGTCGACCTCGCCGGCGTCCGCTTCCACCTCGTCCACCAGCTCCCCCACGCCGCGCCCGCACCGGGCACCCACGCCGTCGTCTTCGGCCACAGCCACCGCACCCTCATCGAAGAACGCGGCGGCGTCCTCTACCTCAACCCCGGCGCCGCCGGCCGCGCCGGCTTCCACCGCATCCAGACCGTCGCCATCCTCGAGATCACCCGCGCCAAGATCACCGAAGCCCGCATCCTCGACCTCGGCCCCCGCGAGCCCCGCGAGCCCCGCGCCCGAACAAAATGAAAGGGACAGGCCCGAAGACCTGTCCCAGCAACTACCAACACAAACCACGGACTACAGGCTGTCCCCTGTCAACTGTTCACTGTTCCTAAATATCCAGGTTCTTCACCTGCGTCGCGTGCCCCGTGATCCACTTCTTCCGCGGCGCCACCTCGTCGCCCATCAGCGTCGAAAAGATCTCCTCCGCCTTCATCGCGTCCTCGATGGTCACACGCAGCATCTTCCGCTGCTCCGGGTCCATCGTCGTCTCCCAGAGCTGCTCCGGGTTCATCTCGCCCAGACCCTTGTACCGCTGAATCGTCGCCTTCTGCCCTTCCTTCACCTTGTTCGCCAGGAAGCTGTCTCGATCCTGGTCGCTGTAGATCCACGTTCCCTGGCGCCCCACCGCGATCCGGTACAGCGGCGGCTGCGCGATGTACAGGTACCCGCTTTCGATCAGGTCCCGCATGTACCGGAAGAAGAAGGTCAGCAGCAGCGTCCGGATGTGCGACCCGTCGACGTCCGCGTCGGCCATGATGATCACGCGGTGATACCGCAGCTTCGCCAGATCCATCGTGTCGCCGAAGCCCGAACCCAGCGCTGTGATCAGCG
>DATECV010000183.1:0-2704 GCA_035286725.1 Dehalococcoidia bacterium
CAGCGGCGGCGGGAGCGCGACGCGCACGCCGACGCCGTCGCGCACGCCGACATCCGCGACGACGGCATCGCCGGGGGTGATCATCCACACGCCGACGCCGAACCTGACGCCTTCGTCGACGCCATTGCCGACGGAGACGCCGCTGCCGACCGACACGCCACCGCCGCTGCCGACGGACACGCCGCTGGCGACGGAGACGCCGACGCCGGACGGCACGGCGACGCCGACAGCACGCGGGGGGACGGCGACGCCGACGCCGGACGACGAGACGCCGACGCCGACGGCCTGCCCATCGGCGGGCTGCCCAACACCGACACCGACGAACACGCCGCTCCCGCTGATTCAGTAGGGCCCGCGGGGTGCGACCCCGGAGGCGAAAAACACGCGAACAAGGGCCCCGGCCTGCGCAGGATCCCCTACTCCGGGCCGATGATTCTCCTAAGGGGGCGCTGCGTCACTGGTGGGCGCGGCGTTGTGGGCATGCGCCAAGATCGTGCCGCCGGCGCGACTAAACCGTCGTCGCTGGCGTGGCTGCTGGAGCTTCCGCCGCACTCCGAACGCACCATGCGGATGGAGTCGCTGATCGCGCGTCTGCGGCTGGTGGTGGTTTTCGCCAACGTCTTCGCGCTGGTCTTCTTCCTGGACACCGAGGGCTGGCACATGGGGCTGACATGGGCGCTCATCGTGGTCACGCTGGTGTATGGCGCGGTAATCGTAGGGATGCGGCCGTACCGGCGGTGGGCGGTGTTCGAGACGAGCGTGGCCACGGCGATCGCGGACTCGCTCATTATCGCGGTGTTCATCGCGGCGACGGGCGGGGACCGAAGCCCGTACTACCTGCTGTACTTCCTGTCCCTGGTGGCGATCGGGATGCGGTTCGAGCTCCGGCAGGTGATGGCGGTGTGCGCGCTGTACGCGGCGTCGTACTCGGTGGTGTATCTGTGGTTCTGGGACGCTGGCGGCGACGCCTTCGGGCAGTTGTTCCTGCGGTGCGTGTACATGTTCCTGATCGCGATCTGCGTGGGGCACCTGGCGCGGGAGGAGTCCTCACGCAGCCTGCAGGTGGAGGCGTTCGAGAAGCTGAACCAGGAGAACCGCAAGCTGATGTCGAAGCGCGAGAAAGAAGCGCGCATCGACCGGCTGACGGGGCTGACGAACCGCGCATCGCTGGAGAAAGAGGCGCACAAGGCGCTGCGACGGGTGCGGCAGACGGGCGGGTACCTGAGCGTGCTGTTCTGCGACATGGACCGGCTGAAGGCGATCAACGACGAGCTGGGGCACGACGCGGGCGACCGGGTACTGCGCCAGGCGGGCCACGTGATGAAGCGGGCGCTGCGGTCGCAGGACCTCGTCGGGCGGTACGGGGGCGATGAGTTCGTGGTGGTGCTGCCGAACCTGACGCGGGAGACAGCGTTCGAGCGCGCGGACCACCTGATCCTGGGGTTCAAGCAGATCAACGAGATGCTGCCGGAGGATCTGCACGTGGGGCTGAGCGTGGGGATCGCGACGTACCCGTTCGACGCGGAGGACTATCCGACGCTGGTGAAGCTGGCCGACCAGGCGATGTACCTGGCGAAGCGGGACGGCGGGAACCGGGTGCGGACGGCGAACGACCTGCGCCTGTTCTGGGAGACGATCCCGCGTACGGCGTGAGGAGTAGCGGTTAGCGGTGAGCGGTGAGCTGTCTGGTGCAACGCCAGAAGTAGCGGCGGAGGTCGGCTATCACGCGGGGGGACCGCATCTGTTGCACGAACTCGAGCTGTAGCTCGGGGGTGTCGGGCCCTCGGCGATCGAGCTCGATGAGTTGCAGCCAACCATTGAAGGCATGTGCGGCTTCCCAGTAGTGGAAGCGCACCGGGTCGACCGGCAGCCGGCGGCGATACGCGGCGATGAACCTCCGCCGGAGGAAGCCACGCACGCCGAGGAGCAGCGCCCGCTCGGCCCGACCCGAAGCCAGGAGCGGCGCGAACCAGAGCAGCGCGGTCGTGCGGGCGACGTCGTGATGACGGTCGCCGACCGCGGCCTCTGACCAGTCGATCACGACGAGCCGCTTGTCAGGTCCCGCCAGGATGTTCATTGGGTGGAAGTCGTTGTGACAGATCGCCGGCGTTTCGTCGCGAACCCTGGAAACGTGGGCCTCGAGCCAGGCCAGGGCGGGGCGCAACTCGTCCGTGTCGCCCGGCGCCATCCGCTGATGCCAGTCCGCGATCCTGCGCTCGGCCAGAGGGGCTTCGTACGGAAGTGGACAGGAGCCGGTGGGAATGCGGTGCAACGCGACCTGTGCATCCGCCATCGACTGGATCACGCGCAGCGCTGAAAGCGGGCGGCGGCGCACCACGTCGAGCAGGGTTCCGCCAGCGATCCGCGGTGCGATCGTGAACGGCAAGCCCAGGGCATTGTTCGCGGACACCTCGAGCGCCAGGGGGGTCAGCGCGGAGTACCCGTGCTCGATGACGTATGCCTGAATCGCCGCCTCACGGTCGAGCCCCGGCCCCGCCTCAGAGTCTGGGAGCAGGCGAAGGACGAGCGGCGCTGACCATTCGCCGGCGGGCGCGCCAAGGAGCCGAAACGAGTAGATGAAGCTGGAGGTGCTGAGGCCGAGCGGTTCGGGCGACTCTGCGAACGTAATAGCAGGTTCGGCCAGCCGTCCGCGTACGTACAGCAGCAGGGCATCGGAGACCTGCCGAGCGCTTGATGGATCAAT
>DATECV010000184.1:0-4377 GCA_035286725.1 Dehalococcoidia bacterium
GGCTCGGGCTTCGCCATGCCGACGTCGGCCGAGATCACGATGCCGTCGAAGAGGCGCTCCAGCCCGAAGCTGCGCAGGCGGTCGCGCAGCGTCTCGTCGGCGTTGCTCAGCAGCGCGGTCTTGTACGCCGGCCGCAGCCGCTCGATCAGCGCGACGTTCGCGTCGATGAGGTGCTGCTTCTCGCGCCAGTGCGTGTGCAGCGGCGGGACGGGCTTGCCGGCCATCTCCTCCAGCTTCGTGTGCGCCTCCACCAGCCACGCCTCCCGGTCCCCCTTCCCCGTCTCCACCTGCCGCCACGTGTCGGACCCGTACAGCGTCTCGACGATTGCCCGCTCCCCCAACCCGTGGTCCAGCGCCAGCTCCCGCGCGATGTCCCACCGCATGTCCAGGATCACGCCCCCGTAGTCGAAGATGATGCCGTTGATGGGCACGAAGAGTCACTCCTTGTATAGATGCCGGCGGGGCAGCGATGGCATTGTAATGCGTCAATGCGTCAGCGCACCGTCATTCTGAACGAGCGCAGATTCTCGCAGTGACACCTGGAAGCGCACTGCGACAGCAGGTGATGCCCGAGCGACGCAGAACCGCATCGTGCCAGCTACCGCACCTTGTCCTGCCAGGCCGATCCTGTGGTCAAGAAGCCACCGAAACGAGCCGACCATACGAGTATGGTCAGGTTCGGCATCGCCGTCGGGATGCTTGCCTTGCTCGCAGGCATCAGCGCCGCGATCTACGCGACGCTTGCGGCGGGCAGCGGCGACAAGTCGAGCGTCGGCCGCACCACACCACGCAACATCGCCCCGGTTATCGCCTGCGTGGAGACAGAACACGTCTTTTCCACGGATGACCAAGGCTACGACGACTTCACGTCGGCGCGTTTGGCCGCAGAGGGAGTTGCCGGCAGACAGCTGCCACTACCGGTAGCCCCCGCCTGGGTCGACCGTTTCGAAGCGGGCAAACACACAGCACTCCGACTACCAGTCCCGAATGAGCCGCGCCTGATCGACGGAGCGGCATTCAAGTATGCGGCCGACGACGGATCCGAGACGATTCTGGTCGAATTCTATCCGCAGATCCCGTGTGTGGTGCGCAACACTGGCCGATCAGAGGTCATCGAAGTTGGATCGCGGTCACTTGAGGTGTGGCCGTCGTCTTCGGCGGGCACCGACGGCATCGGTGTCGTTACGAGGGAGTTCGAAGGCCGCCGCGCCGTATTCATGTTGAACGACTGGACTGTTGTGATTTCCATTGAGTGGACAAGCTCGACCGCACCCGATTCAGGCGCCCTCACATCTGAGATTATCGGATGGATTCAGGCCGTGGCTCAAGAAGAAGGCTACTGAGACACTGACACACCATCACCGCGGCCGGTAGCGGTTCGCGATCGGCAGCCGGCGGTCGCGGCCGAAGGCCCGCGGCGTGATCTTCACGCCGATCGGCGCCTGACGCCGCTTGTACTCGTTCCGGTCCACCAGCCGCGCGATCCGCTCGACCGTCGCCGCGTCGTACCCCATCGCCACGATCTCGTCCAGCGTGCGGTCGTCCTCGACGTACGCCTCCAGGATCGGGTCCAGCACGTCGTACGGCGGCAGCGAGTCCGTGTCGAGCTGGTCCGGCCGCAGCTCCGCGCTGGGCGGCTTCGTGATCACGGACTCCGGGATGATCTCGCGGCCGGCGGTGCGATTGCGGTGCCGTGACAGCTCGTACACCAGCGTCTTCGGCACGTCCTTCACGACGGCGTAGCCGCCCGCCATGTCGCCGTACAGCGTGCAGTAGCCGGTCGCCAGCTCGCTCTTGTTCCCCGTCGTCAGCACCAGCCAGCCGAACTTGTTCGAGAGCGACATCAGGATGTTGCCCCGGATGCGCGCCTGCAGGTTCTCCTCCGCCGTCCCGAACTGCGTGTCCTTGAAGGCCGGCGCCAGCATGTCCAGCGACGCCACGAACGCACCCTCGATTGGGATCGTCATGTACTTGATGCCCAGGTTCTCCGCCAGCTCCCGGGCGTCCGTCGTGCTGCCCTCCGACGAGAAGCGCGACGGCATCGACACGCCAAGCACGTGCTCCGCGCCCAGCGCCTCCGCCGCGACCGCGGCGACGAGCGACGAGTCGATCCCGCCCGACAGCCCCACGCAGATCGTGTCGAAGCCGGTCTTGTGCACGTAGTCACGCGTCGCCAGCACCAGCGCCTCCCACACCTCCGCCACCGGGTCCAGCAGCTCGGCCACGCGGGGGGAGATCGCGGGCTTCTCGGTCACAAACGGCGCCTCCGACACGGCGA
Organism: Dehalococcoidia bacterium; assembly: GCA_035286725.1. Taxonomy (GTDB): domain Bacteria; phylum Chloroflexota; class Dehalococcoidia; order DSTF01; family JACRBR01; genus JACRBR01. The sequence continues at coordinate 2,279 of DATECV010000184.1, forward strand.
CGCGCGGCGCCTGACCGTCATTCCGCGCCAGCCGGTGCTCTTTGCGCGACCGCGGGTCGTGCAGCCGCGACTGCATCACGCCCTCGATGTCGATGTCGTGGACCAGCAGCTCCTCGCGGAACTGCGCCCCGCGGGCCACCAGCGTCCCGCGCTCGTCGCAGATGATGCTGTGGCCGTCAAAGACCAGCTCATCCTGCCCGCCGGCCATGTTCACGTAGCAGACGGCCACCAGGTTGTCGCTGGCGCGCGTCGAGATGATGTTCTCGCGGAAGCCGCCCTTGCCGCGGTGGTACGGCGAGCCGTTGATGTTGATGATCACCTCGGCGCCCGCACGGGCCTGGTCGCGGGCGGGTCCGTCGGGATACCAGATGTCCTCGCACACGTTCACGCCCACGCCGACGCCGGCGATCGTGAACACGGGCGACTCGGTCCCGCGCTGGAAATAGCGGTCCTCGTCAAAGACGCCGTAGTTCGGCAGAAACTGCTTGTGGTAACGGCCGACGATCTTGCCGTCGCTGATGACGGCGGCCGCGTTGTACACGTCCTCCGCGAGGTCGATGAAGCCGACGATCGCGGCGATGCCCCTCGTCGCCGGCACGACCACCCGCTCCAGCACGGCGATGTTGTCCTCGACGAAGGAGCGGCGCAGAACGAGGTCCTCCGGCGGGTAGCCGGTGACGGCCAGCTCCGGGAACGCGACGACATCGCAGCCCAGGTCGCGCGCCCGGCCGGTCCACTCGGCGATCTTCGCCGCGTTGCCCTCCAGGTCGCCGACCGTGGTGTTGATCTGGGCGAGGCCGACCCGCAGCGTCCGCATGCGTCCTCCTGACTTAGTGTACCTTCTACACTAAGTGCCCTCACCCGCGCAATTCGCGGGGCCCCTGCGCCGTATCGGCAGCGCGCGCCAGATTCGGAATCGGCCCCGCCCGCACTTCCGACCACGCGGCGCGTAACGATGCTTGACGCCGCCCGTTCTCCTTCTTGACGACGCCCGAAACGCGCCAGAAGCGCCCGGAGGAGAGCATGAGCACCACCCACACCCCGACCCCGGACACGGCACCGCACACGGCGACACACCGCATCCCGGAGCCCGTGACCGCCTCGGCGCTGGGGCTGGACCGGGCGCTGCTGCTGGACCTCACGCTGAAGACGCTGTTCTACGGCGGCAGGATGACCCGGGCGGAGATCTCCGACGCCATGAAGCTGTCCGGCTCGGCGATGCAGGACATCCTGCACGCGGCGAAAGCCGACGACCTGGTGCAGATCCCCGGCTCCGACGGCCAGGGCCCGGCGGGCTACCAGTACACACTCACGCAAAAGGGCGTCGATCGCGCGCACGAGGCGTTCAGCCGCAGCGGCTACGTCGGCCCGGCCCCGGTGCCGCTGGCGGCGTACGTCCGGCAGACGGCGCAGCAGACGGTGCGCGGCACCACCATGAGCCGCGAGCAGGTGCGGCACGCGCTCGGAAACCTGGTGCTCTCCGACGAAACGCTGGAGCGGGTGGGCCGCGCGGCCGCATCGCGGCGGTCGACGCTGATCTACGGCAACAGCGGCAACGGCAAGACCTCGGTCGTGCGGGCGCTGGGCGCGGCTGCGACGGACAGCATCCTCATCCCGTACGCGATCGAGATGCTGGGCCAGATCGTCCGGCTGTACGACCCCTCGAAGCACGAGCTCGCGCACGACCACCTGCCCGCCCCCGACGGCAGCCTGTTCGGCGAGCGGCGCGACCGGCGCTGGGTCGCCATCCGCCGCCCCGTGATCTGGGCGGGCGGCGAGCTCACCAAGCACAGCGTCGAGCTGCAGTGGGACGAGCGCACGCGCCTGTACGAGGCGCCGCTGCAGCTCAAGGCCAACGGCGGCACGCTCATCATCGACGACTTCGGACGGCAGCGGATGCCGGCGGTCGACCTGCTGAACCGCTGGATCGGCGCGCTGGAAGGCAACACTGACCACCTGACGCTGCACACGGGGCAGATGGTCGAGGCTCCCTTTGACGTCATGGTGCTGTTCTCGACGAACCTCACACCGACCGACCTGGCGGACGACGCGTTCCTGCGCCGCATCCGCTACAAGATCCAGGTGCCCGACCCGACCGC
>DATECV010000185.1:0-3549 GCA_035286725.1 Dehalococcoidia bacterium
AAAGTCTTCGAGGTGGACCCACGGGTATGCTCCCCATGCGGCGCTGAGATGAAAATCCTCGCCGTGATCACCGAACCCGCGGTTGTCGACCGTATCCTTTCGCGTCTCGAGACAAGCTCTACCCAGGCTCGACCCCCACCCGCCTCGCTGAACCACCACGAGTCCGTCCCGGCTCTCTAACCGAGGCCAACCCGTGGCCACACGTCTGTTTTCCAACGTGGGAAAACCCCGACCCGATCGAAAAGCACCCGTGGGTCACCCCCACCACTTACACCCCTCGGGTCGGCCGGCTCCTCACGACCCGCTCAGCCCGGCCCGAGCCCTTTGCGTCAACGGTTCAGAGGCGGATACAATCCCCTACCGGATCGCATTCGGGCGCGTAGCGACGAGCTATTTCGAGAACCTGCAGATGCCCAGCGCCTTGCCGATCCTTGGCGCGGCAGTTGTTCTCGTCGGCGCTGCTGTTCTCGCGTCGCTGATGCCCGCCGCGCGCGCGTCGCGGGTGGACGTCTTACAAGCACTCAGGTCGGAATAGAAAGTCATGAGCCATTTATGGACGTAGAAAACTCGACTCCTCAGAAACCTCTTCGGCTATGGCCCGGCGTGGTCGCCGTTGCGCTGCAGTGGCTCGCCTGGTTGGTCCTCCCCGCCGTCGTTCCCGAGTGGGCTGGCGCCGGCATCATTGGCGCGGCCGTCTTCGGGCTGGTGATCGTCGTCTGGTGGCTCTTCTTCAGTCGCGCGCCCTGGTCCGATCGGTTGGGCGCGATCGTCCTGATGGTCGTCGCGGTGTTTGCGACATCCTTCCTCGTTCACGAGTCCATTGCGAACGGGATGATGGGCCTCATGTTGGTCGTCTACTCCATCCCGGCCCAGAGCCTCGCCCTCGTCGCCGGGGCCGCGGCCAGCCGCCGCCTCTCCAGCGGACTTCGGCGCGCGACGGTGGTCGCGACCGTCCTGGTCGCGTGCGGAACGTTCACGCTTATTCGGACGAACGGCGTTACCGGCGACGCTGATTCCGATCTCGAGTGGCGGTGGACCGAGACGCCGGAGCAACGGCTCCTGGCCCAGGCCGGCGGCGAACCGGTGGCGCTCCCATCCGCTCCGGCAGCCGCAACGCCGCCTGAGAAGGTACCCGCTGAGGCGAGCGCCGAGCCGTCGGCGCCCACTCCGGCTGCGGTCGTCGCCGAGACTGCGGAGAAGCGGGTTCCGGAGGACGGCCACGAGCCGGCGTCGCTCCCTGCCGATCCAACGGGGCCGAACACGAACGCCGCCTGGCCTGGCTTTCGAGGACCCGAGCGCGACAGCGTCATTCGCGGTGTGCGGATCGAGACCGAGTGGTCCCGGACACCGCCGGTCGAGCTGTGGCGCCGGCCGGTCGGACCGGGCTGGTCGTCCTTCGCGGTTCGCGGCGATCGCATCTTCACGCAAGAGCAGCGCGGTGACGACGAGGTCGTGTCCGCCTACAACCTGAAAACCGGCGAGCCCGTGTGGAGACACCGCGACGCGGCCCGGTTCTGGGAGTCGAATGCCGGCGCCGGCCCGCGCGCGACGCCAACCCTCAGCAACGGTCGCGTCTACACGCTCGGTGGCACAGGAATTCTGAACGCGCTCGACGCCCGAGACGGCTCCGTCGTCTGGTCGCGCAACGCGGCGTCCGACACCGGCAGGGAGGTCCCGGATTGGGGCATCGCGAGCTCACCGCTGGTGGTCGGCGACGTCGTGATCGCTGCCACTGCCGGATCGCTTGCCGCCTACGACGCCGCCACCGGGAAGCCGCGCTGGTTCGGCCCGAAGGGCGGCTATGGCTACAGCTCGCCGCAGTTGTCGACGATCGATGGAGTCGCGCAGATCGTGCTGGTGAACGGACCCGGCGCGATCGGCGTCGCCCCGTCCGACGGCACGGTGCTCTGGAAGCACGAGTGGGCGGGCGACAGCATCGTGCAGCCTGCTGTGATCGCCGGCGGGGACCTCCTGATCGGCAGCGGCTCCGGGCTCGCGGCCAAGACCGGCATGCTCCGTATCACCGTGGCGCACGAGCCGGGCGGATGGATCGTGAAAGAGCGCTGGACGTCGGCAGGATTGAAGCCGTACTTCAACGACTTCGTCGTTCACGAGGGCCATGCCTTCGGCTTCGACGGCAGCATCCTCGCGTGCCTCGATCTCGAGGACGGCACACGCAAGTGGAAGGGCGGACGCTACGGCCACGGCCAGCTCGTTCTATTACCCGATCAGGACTTGTTGCTCGTGCTGTCGGAAGACGGCGAGCTGGCGCTCGTCTCGGCGACCCCCGACAAGTTCACGGAGATCGCGCGGGTCCCGGCGATCGAGGGGAAGACCTGGAACCACCCGGTCCTGGTCGGCGACCTGCTGCTGGTTCGCAACGGCCAGGAGATGGCCGCGTTTCGGCTGTCCCTCGTTGACCGCTCGAAGAAGGACACGCTCGAGCAAAAGTAGTCATAACTTTGGAATCAGAGAAGCGCGATTATCGACGAGCGCGCCACTCCTCGCGCGATTGGCCCCAGATGTCCACCACCGATTCGTGAAACGGGGGAGGCAGCGATCCGGGACCGAGGTTCTGCGAGCCGAGTCTGCGAGCCACGGCCTGTGACGCGACGTTCGCGGGATCGATGCTGTGAATCACGCGCGACCAGCCGAGATGATCGAACGCCCAATCGGTCGCAGCCTCGGCGCCTTCGGTGGCATAGCCTCGACCCCAGCAGTCGCGCACGATGGCCCAGCCCACTTCGGTGCCGGGCCACCCTTCAGGCATCCACGGGCCGAGACGGCCAACCCATCGCCCGGTCGCCTTCTCGCACACCGAGAACATCGCGAAGCTGTTCGCATGCCACGCGCCGCTCATGGTCATCAGCGCTCGCCACGTCACTGAACGCGGCGCGACCCTACCGATAAACCGCGCCGCCTCCGCATCCGCCATCATGTCAGCCCAGGGATCGAGATCCTCGGCACGAGGCAGGCGCAGCACGAGACGTGGTGTTTCAAGTTGCAAGCTGTCGAGTGTCATCGGCTGATCCTTTTCGTAGTCGCCTCCGGACCGTAAATCACGCGTCTTTCCTCACCTTGCTCAACTTGCCGATTCGGCCGCGTCGTGCCTTCGCCGCCGCCATGCGCCATGATACCGACAGCAAGTCGCGCAGAGCGTCCCGATCGATTCGCGACAGACGCACCAGTACTAAGGGATAGCTTCGATAATAGTCAGTCAGGTAGTAGGTCTCAGGCGCATCCTCCATGAGCCATTCTCGTTCGTCAAAGCCGGCCCTGACCACGAGCGTCTCTGGTTCCGCCGAGCGATGAGTGGCCACGCCCGCCATGAAGCTGCCACGGACCTTCAGTACCGGCGATCCGTCGTACTTCGTGGTTGATTCTACGTCTGGCAGCGCGAGCCCCAGTGCCGAAGCGCGTCGCCGCGCGCGCAGAGAGGACCAAACTATCGCGCTGTCCGCGAGCTCTGCGTGCGACGCCGCACGTTCGGCCGGCGCGCGAGTGCGGTCTGGAGCGCGCCCTCTACCCACCTGCTCACCGGTCGGCCTT
>DATECV010000186.1:0-9897 GCA_035286725.1 Dehalococcoidia bacterium
GAGTCCGGCTCATTATCACGGCAGCCGATCACCCAGAAGCATGACGCGGTGGCTAGGACGGCGAGCGCCTTCATGGTCCTACCGGATCTTCCGGGTACCCGTGAGCGCCATTTGACCCGGATCCAGCACGAACCGGATCGCCGGGAACCCCGTGTCGACCGTCGTGCACGTCGCATTCATCGGGTACACCGGATCGACGCCCTCCGCACGCCAGGCGGCGCGGTCGAAGGCGTCGAGCTGCGGGCGGCCGCGCTCGGCGCGATGGAACGTGTACTCGGGGTCGCACTGCACCAGCACCCGCCCGTCCTTGGTCTTCGCCAGGTTCATGTTCGCGACGTACTGCACGTCGCCGCCGCTGATAGGCTCGGGGTCGACCAGCGACACGCGCAGGATCTCACGCCCGTCCCCCGCGCGTACGGATCCGACGATGCGGTCGTGGAAGCGCTGCAATCGCACCTCCCCCTGCACGCAGGTGAAGCCCCAGTGCTTGCCCAATGCCTCGCACGCCTGCGATGTGCTGGCGTACGCCCGCAGCAGAAAGCCGCGAGGCAGCGCGGCGGCCCGGCACGAGACCTTCACCTGCGCCAGCAGGAACGGCCCGACCGGGCTATCGGGGTAGCGCGCGACGGAGAAGATGCCCGCGGGCGGGATCGTCGGGTGCAGCGCCTTCGGCACCAGAGACTCGCGGTCGCGGTCGTCGATCTCGAACGTGGCCTGCAGGATCTCGACGCCTTCGATCGCCCACGGCTCGGCGTCGAAGCCGTCCATCATCGGCGCCTGTTCGAGGAGGGGTGCGAGGTTCTTCGTGCCGACGAGGACCATGTCGACGCCTTTCAGCTGGTCAGCACGTCAGCATGTCAGCGGTGTCGCCTTCGGTCAATCCACGTGCGTCGGTCCGCCACGCGCCCGCGCAAGCACCTCCTCCTCGCCGGAGGCCGGCCGCCGGCCTCGATGACGGATCATCCGGAAGGACGTTCATGCTGTCGATTCTGCCCGCAGCATCCCCAGTGCCTCTTCGAAGCGCCCTTCATAGAACGGCACGCCGATGGCGGCGACCCGGTACAGCGCGGCCGGGTCCGTCGTGATGGTGCGGATCGCCGCTCGGAGCGCCCTGGTGTACTCCGCGTGCGCCTCCTCGTAGATCGGCGGGAAGGACGGGCGCATGGCGTCGCGTTCGGCCAGCGCCGGGAACGGGGCGTGCGGCTCCGATTGATACCAGTACGCGACGGACGCGTATTCGTTCGCGAAGTTGTTGGCGTGCCCGTGCTCGACCGTCCAGCGCAGCGACGTCGTGAAGCGGATCGGGTCGTGGACAAACCAGCGATACGCTCCGACCAGGCCGGCGTAGTCGCCCGACCCACGGTCGGCCGACTCGATCAGGTGAAAGCCGTGATACGGGCCCGCGTATTCGGTCGAGGGGCAGGCGCCACCGCCGAAGATCTCCTCCGTGCCGGTCCCGTGGATCGATGGCGGCCACGTCTCGCCGTCGACGAACACCATGTCGTCGCCCTCGCCGTACCAGCCGCCCGCGACGTTGTTGATCTGAAGCAGCAGCCCCGCCATCTGCCCGCGACCGGCCGCCTCCAGCGCGACGTAATTCTCCGCGCCGTCTGTGTTCGTGCCCCCGTGGAGCTGCACGTTCGGCCGGTCACCCAGGGCCGTCGTCGGCTTCTCCTGCCGGAACTGCGCGTGAAACCGCAGCGCCTCGTCCGGCGGCGGCGCGTCGTACACCTCGTAGTCGATGTGGTACCACAGCGCCGGGAAGTTGCCGCCCAGTGGCAGCCCGCCCCGGTGCTCCAGCGTGACCCGCGCGCCCGTCGCGAACGGCATCGGAAAGTACAGGTGCAGCCCGTGCGATGAGCCGAACCCCGGATTGACGGCGCTCATCGCCGTCCGCACCAGCCGGATGCGGCCGTGCGCCAGCCCGAAGAAGTCGCCGAGCGGTGCTTCGACCGACGGCGTCGCCTCACCATCCCAGTAGCAACGGACGATGGCATCGCGATAGTCCGTGATCTCCGGGAACGCGAGCGCGCAGTACATGTGCGTGACGCATCCGGGTCCGTCGTGCTCCAGCAGCGTCACTGTCTGGCCCGCGCCGATGGTGACGAAGTCCATATTCCCGCCGCTGCGGTCCCACGACGACGCGCGGCGGCTGCGTGCGCCGGTGTAGGTGAAGAGCGCGCTCATCGGTTGGCGAAAGATCGGGTGATCCGGCAGCGGCATGGGCCTGAGTGTACGGAGCCTCGCCGCGGTGGGCGAGTTCAACCGTCGGAACGGGCGTACGACTCCGCCAGCCACGACATCGCCACATCGTCTACGTCCTTCGGTCCGACCAGCGTGGTCGAGTGCGGGATCCGCGTGGTGCCGCGCCTGACCCTGGGATAGGAGAGGCGCGGGTGCTCGAGCGGACGTGGGAGCATGAACAGGAGCCGCATGCCGGCCCGCCGCATCCGCAGCGAGGCGAAGACGCTCCCGTGCTTCAGGAACAGGCCGACCCGCACCGGCTCCACCTGCACGTCGCCGATCTCGGGCAGCCGCGCCAGCAACGCCTCGCAGATCGCGCGCTGGTTCGAGTCCAGCAGCGCCAGCCGCTCGTCCAGCGTCATCAGCGGGTCGCACGAGTGCGACTGCCCCGTCCGCCGGAACTCGCGCCCGCACGCGGGGCAGGTCCAGCGGTCGGGTGGCGGCGTTTGCTTCCTGGCCATCTCGGTTGCGTCGATCCTAGGGCGCAGGCTGGTCGGCCCGTGCGATCGTGATCAGGTTGCCGTACTGGTCCGCCGACATCACGCGGTCCTTCTGCGCCTCGATGTACGTCGGGTCCAGCCGGAGGTCGGTGAACACGGCGAAACTCGGCCAGCTCACGAAGATGAATCGGTCCCACCGCACTGGCCCGACGAGGTTGTGCGTGACGTTCGCCAGCACCTTCGGCCGCGCGCCGTGGGCCAGCACCACCGGCATCGCCTTCGCGTTGTACTCGTTGAGCGCGGTCGCCCCGCCACCCGGGTCGTCGTTGAACCGGTACAGGTTGATGTAGTGCACGCGTTGGTCGGTGAACCCCTCCCACGTGAACATCCGCCTCAGCGTCTCGCTTGTCGGGTCGGCCCCACCCGATGGGTAGACCTCCCGCAACGCCGCGACGATCTCGTCCGGCGTCTTCCCCTGCACGCGGTCACTTGGGAAGTCAGACGCCGGCGCGTTCGGCCCGAGCTGCTTGATGACGTCGGGCACCAGGTTCAGCCCGACCAGCACCTGTGCCTCCGCCACGCCCTCCCGCCTCTTTCCCGCCACGGCCACGACCGCGGGGTCGAGCATGGCATCCACGTACGCGCCGATCGAGGGGTACGTCGCCACCCACGACACGCCGCCCTCGTACGCCTCCAGCCCTTCCAGGCCGGGCATCAGCGTGTCGTTGATGCTGACCACCTCTCCGCCCGCGGCGGCCGTCGCCCTCGCGAACGCCTCGACGTACGCATCGTACGCGGCCTTCGAACCTTCCGCCTCGTGCAGCTCCACGAACTCCACGACCGCGACCGCCTGCGAGTCGAAGCCCGGGTCCGCCAGGAGCGCCTCCCATGCCTCCGCCGATGGGTCGAGGACCGGATCCGCGTAGACCGCCGTCAGCCGCTCGAGCGGCGTCCGCGTATCCGGCGTCGAAGTCCCGCTTGCCACGTCCGCACCTCCGATGTCCGATCCCGACGAGCCGCCGCAGGCAACGCTCACCGCGAGCCCCGCGCCAACAAGCGCGACGACGGCTCGCACGATCGGCGACGTACGTGTGGGCGATGACATGAATAGACCTCCCGGCGCTGTAGACCACCGCTCAGGAGGTCACCGTTGTTCATCGTCTTTGCTGGACGGCGGCACGATCTGGCCTCCAGCCTAGAACCTCTGCGTCCTCTGCGCCTCTGCGGTGCGATCCTTAGCCCGCGACTGCGGCCGTCATCTCCGACTTCTGGAACCTCGGCATCACTTCCTTCGCGAAGAGGCGCAGACTGGCGAGCACCTGCTCCTGCGGCACCGTCTCGGCCGCGTTCAGCAGGAAGTTGATGCGGTCCGCGCCCACAGCCTCCCACTTCGCGACGATGTCCGCGATCCGTGCCGGGTCGCCGATGCAGATGCCCTCCGGGATCCGCCCGCCCTCGCCCGGCGCCGTCGACTCCTGCCGGAGCTGCGGCAGCAGCCCCAGCGACGGGTACGACCGCGAGGGGTACGCCTCGCGCGCCGCCAGGAGCTGCGCGGCGAGATAGTTGAAGGTGCCGGCCAGCCGCTGGCCCGTCTTCACGCCCGTCTCGTTGTCCTCGTGGCAGTAGAGGAAGTTGACCGTGTTCACCTGCTCGTTCACGAACCCGCCGATAGGGTCGCACGACTTGATGCGCCTGCGGTACTCGGCGATCTTCTTGTCCTGCTCCGCGAACCCGCCGAACGTTAGTCCCAGGCTTCCCATCCCGCGGTCCGCCGCGTCCAGCTCGGTGCCCGGCGAGGTCACGGCGACCCACATGGGCGGGTGGGGCTTCTGGTACGGCTTCGGCAGGATCGCGCGCGACGGCATCGAGAACGCCTCGCCCTGATAGCTGAAGCGCTCCTGCGTCCACATCTTCGGCAGGCATCGCACGATCTCGTCCCAGGTCTTTTTCGTGTCGTCCGGGTTCGCCTGGAACCCCGCCAGCTCCGTCCACGTGGCGCTGCGGCCGGTGCCGAACTCCAGCCGCCCGCCCGAGAGAATGTCCAGCACCGCCGCGCGCTCGGCGATGCGCACCGGGTGGTTGAACTGCGGCACGCACACGACGATCCCGTGGCCAACGCGGATCTGCTTCGTCTGCATCGCGCACGCCGTCAGAAACAGCTCCGGCGCCGGCGAGTGGCTGTACTCTTCGAGGAAGTGATGCTCCACGCACCACACCTGGTCGAACCCCAGCTCGTCCGCCAGCCGCACCTGCTCCAGCGCGTTCATGTAGACGTCGCGCTCAGACTCACGCGTCCACGGCCGCGGCACGGACAGCTCGTAGAAAATCCCGAATTTCATAGGTTACTCGAACGCGTCCTACCGCTGGATTGGCACTTTATCCGTCATGATCGCCTGGAACCGCGAGGCGTTAACGGATACATCGGGATCGTCGACGTAGACCCAGAAGCGGACGGCTGCGATCTCACCGAATTCCTGTCTGTAATCCGGGTGCTCGGCGTCAAAGTCCACGGCGACGCCAGGTTCCGCCGCCGAACCCTTAACCAGGAGAGTCGAGACGGCCACGACCTCGCCCGCGGCGTCGTACCACGCGATGCACCCATGTACGCCACCCTCGTATGCCTCATCGGCGACGTACGTGAAGCGATAGCGCAGGTCCGTTCCATTTACTTCCACCACGGAGACATCACTCAATGCGGCCTCAAGCTCTGGTAGTGGTTCATCCTGTGCCCTGCCGCTGAGTACGTTCACCTGGTGCCGGGCTGGTTGGGGAACGGTCTGCGATTCGTTGAAGCGGATGCCATAGACGGCAATGCTGTTGGGAGAAAGCTCACCCGGACACGTTCGTGCCTGTGCGACACCTACCGCGTTCCCGTCATCGTCGAAAATCGTGCCGCGAAGCAGAATCTCGACGCCCTGGATGTCCGTCTCGTTATGAATCTCCCCGAAGATCGTCCAGTCGTTGTTGCTCCCGCGACGCACGGTATCGTTCTCGATGCATTTCGCTGACATGAGGAACACGGAAAGGCTCGCCAACAGCAATCCAGCAAGAAGTCTCGCGCGCGGCATCGGTGCCTCCTGAATCGCAACCTACGGGGCCGTAACACTGTTCGTCGTGGCGAGGCGACGCAGTGGAAGCATGCAGTGTTGCCTTCCGCACGTCAACCGGCACCTATCGCTACACGCAACCTGGGTCTATCTTGTCCACCCTGACAGAACAAACGAGGGAGGGACTCCAGCATGGTAAAAGCAGCAGTGTTCCGCGGGGCCCAGCAGCCCCTCTACATCGAAGACGTCCAGCTCGATAACCCCGGCCCCCGCGAGATCCTCGTCAAGACCGTCGCCTGCGGCGTCTGCCACAGCGACCTCCACTTCGTCGACGGCCTCTACCCCATGGCCGCGCCCGCCATCCTCGGCCATGAGCCGGCCGGCATCGTCGAGGCCGTCGGCGACCAGGTGTCGTACGTGAAGCCCGGCGACCACGTCATCGCCTGCCTCTCCGTCTTCTGCGGCGTGTGCGACTACTGCACCACCGGCCGCCCCAACCTCTGCCAGAGCCCCGACACCAGGCGCGGCCCCAACGACCCGCCCCGCATCTCGCAGAACGGCGAGCCCGTGCACCAGGGCCTGAACCTCGCTGCCTACGCCGAGAAGATGCTGCTCCACGAGAACGCCGTCGTGAAGGTCCGCGACGACATGCCCCTCGACAAGGCCGCGCTCATCGGCTGCGGTGTCACGACGGGTGTGGGCGCGGTCTTGAACACGGCGCGCATCCCCGCCGGCTCGTCGGTCGCGGTCTTCGGGTGCGGCGGCGTCGGCCTCGCGGCGATCCAGGGTGCTCGCATCGGCGGCGCGCGCATGATCATCGCCGTCGATTCCATGGAGAACAAGCTGGCGATGGCGCGCGAGCTGGGCGCCACTCACGTCGTCGATGCATCGTCGAAGGACGCCGCGATGTCGGTCCTCGAGATCACCGGCGGCGGCGTCGAGTACTCGTTCGAGGCCGTCGGCCTGAAAGTAACCGCCGAGCAGGCGTTCCGCTCGCTCGCCCCGGGCGGGACCGCGACCGTCATCGGCATGATCCCCGTCGGCCAGAAGGTCGAGCTCGACGGCTGGGAGTTCCTGCGCGAGAAGAAGATCCAGGGCAGCACGATGGGCTCGAACCGCTTCCGCGTCGACATGCCGCGTTACATCGACCTCTACATGCAGGGCCGCCTGAAGCTCGACGAGATGGTCAGCCGCAAAGGCCGCCTCGAAGACGTAAACGACGCCTTCCGCGCCATGAAAGCCGGCGAAGTCGCCCGCACCGTCCTCATGTTCGACTAGTCGTTGGGCGTTGGTCGTCAGGGTTTAGTCGTCAGTCGTCGGTCGGTCCTACGTCACCCTGAGCGACGTAGTCCCTGACGCTCCGTCGTCACGGGCAGCGACGCTGTCCTGGATGCTCGTCGTCCCGGGAAGGGTCTTGTGGTGACGCCACGATGCTCAATCATCACGATGATGTCGTGAAAACGTCGCGCACCCGCGTCGAGTTGGCTAGGCGGATCCGTGCGCCCGACATAGGACGGAACTGAATTGACCTTAGTGCGCGCAGTGACGCGCGTCGACCGGCTGACGCGCTGACCGGCTGACAAGCTGACGCGCTGTTACACCCGCACCCGTACGGACAGGTCTTTAGACCTGTCCTGCCGCCGCTGACGAGCGCTGTCACGATGTGTCGCTATCTCCTGACGCACTAACGCACTGACGCACGGACGCCCTGACAAGCTAACGCGCCGACAAGCTGACGCGCTGTTACACCCGCACCCGTACGGACAGGTCTTTAGACCTGTCCTGCCCGCTGACGAGCGCTGTCACGATGTGTCGCTATTTCCTGACGCGCTGACGCGCTGACAAGCTAGCGGGCTGACAAGCTGACCGGCTGACGCGCTGACAAGCTGACAAGCTGACAAGCTGACGCGCTGACAAGCTCGTCACACCATATGATTGCGCGCCGCGTACACCACCGCCTCGAGCTTGCTGTGTACCCCCAGCTTCGACAGCATGTGCTCGACGTGGTTCCGGATCGTCGTCGCGCTGATCCCGAGCGTCTCCGCCATCTGCTGGTTCCCCAGCCCGCACGCCAGCATGTGCAGCACCTCGGTCTCGCGCCGCGTGAGCGGTTTCGGCGTGATGCCGTTGCGATCGCCCTCGAACAGCGGGACCCCGGCCAGCGTGCGCGATGCCCGCGCCTGCACCCGCCGCTGCGCCGTCACGTCGCGGAACAGGTGTACGGCCAGCGTCGACTTCACGCTCCGTCCCCGCAGCACCACCATGCTCACGTTGACATAGCGAGCCTTGCCCTTCCGGTCGTGCGTGCGCACGTCGTAGTTCTCCACGGCCGTGCCCTTCCGCGCGTACTCGATGACCGGGCAGTCGCTGCGGCAGAACGCGTGTCCGGCGTAGTCGCCCCCCGCAATCACGTCGTAGCACGGCTTGCCCAGCACCTCGCTCGCCTCGAAGCCCAGCAGGCGCCGCGCTGCCCGGTTCCAGAACACGATCCGCTGGTTGTAGTCGACCGCGTACACGCCGTCGCCGCTTCGCTCAAAGGCCTGCAGGAGCTCCAGTGGATCGCCCTTGTCGGTCATACGTTCAGCTTCGCGTCCCCGCCGGGCGGCCGAATAGAGCCGTGTGTCACTTCGGCGGCCCCGTCTGGAATCTGATGCGATTTCCCCATGCCGACTTATTCTAGCACGCACTAAGTTAAGGGCACCATAACCACCCTGACCGAGAAGGAGCAGACGATGACACAGGCGCCCACCATTCCCCGCGAACTCGTGGAAAAGGCCCTCGCCAAGGGCTGGACATCGGAGGCGGCCGCGGAGGACACCATCCAGCGCGCGCTGGCGAAGGGGTTCAGCTTGACGCAGTTGGGCCTGGCCCTCGATATGGGGCTCACGCCCGAGCGGGTGCACGAGATCCTCGAGACGGCCCCGCTCTTCAACCGCGCGCCGGGCGACGTCTTCACGGAGCAGCAGCACGCGTACATCGACGAGCTGAAGAAGGGGCGCTACAGCCTCGAGTGGCTCCACGACCCGCGGCCGAACTGGGGCATCCGCGCGGCGATGCGTGACCCGGAGCGCGGACTGACGCTGCAGGACATCAACCGGGCCTACGCCGGCGACCCCGAGGACGCGCCGCAGCACCGGGTGATGGCGCCGCGCGGCTCCATCGTCGATCCCGACGTGCCTGACATGGGCTACACCTACAATCAGAAGTACCAGGTGTGGGCCGATAACGTCGTCGCTCTCTATGAAGAGGCGTGCGCCCGCCAGTGGAGCGCCACGCGCGACATCCCCTGGGACGAGCTGAAGCCCCTGCCCGACGACCTGGAGCGCGCCCAGTGCCAGATCGCCACGCTGCTGACGGAGGTCGAGATGATCGCCTCCGACTTCCCGGCGAAGTGGCTGTGGCAGATGAACCAGCACTTCCACGAAGTCAAGATGTTCCTTTGCACGCAGGCCATGGACGAGGCGCGGCACCTCGAGGTGTTCCGCAAGCGCGCCCTGGCCAACGGCGGCGGCCTCATGCGCTGCCTCAGCGGCACCGAGCAGTTCCTGAAGACCATCCTGCACGCCCCGACGTACGTACAGGGCTCCTTCCTGATGCACGTGCTGGGCGAAGGCCTCATCCTCGACATCTTCCGCAGCGGCGAGTTCCTTGCCAAGAACAAGACCGAGAAGGAGATCTACCGGCTCTGCATCCAGGACGAGGCGCGCCACGTGTCCTACGGCACCATGCACCTCAAGTACTTCCTGGAGCACCACCCGGAGCGCGAAAAGGCCATCGAGGAGATGCACGCGCTCGCCGAGGTGGCCGAGCTGGGCATCCCCGGATTCCTCACCAACCCCTTCATCATCGAGCCGCTGGCCGTGCTGATGGGCGACGGCGTGCAGGGCATCGACAAGGGCATGGAGGCGATCCGCATGGTGTGGGTCCGCATGCGCGAGGAGTACCTGAACCGCTGCGCCATCGCCGGCTTCGACAGGCGCGACGTCACCAAGGTGCCCGAGCTGGCGCCGTTCTAGGAGGAGGACCACCATGGCGCGATTTCCCTCAGTCGAATGGTTCGAAGACGTTGCCCGCGCTCACGGCGCCGACCGCGAGCGCGCCAAGCGGCTGGGCTACGTCGAGGCGAGCGTCGGCATCGTCGTCGAGGACGGCGGCCAGTCGCAGGG
>DATECV010000187.1:0-4822 GCA_035286725.1 Dehalococcoidia bacterium
ATGTGAAGAGGTGACCCGTGGCCGCCATGGCTGGTTCCCGGCATGACGCACGCGCGCTGTCCGCGCTGACAGGATCATGGGCCCTGGCGTGGCGCAATCTCCTGCAAGACAGGATCCGGTTCGCGATGAGCGTGCTCGGCATCGCGCTGGCCGTCATGCTCATCCTGTTCCTATTCGGCCTGAACGCGGGCATCTACAGGGGCGTAGCCGCGTACCTGAACAACGCGCCCGGCTCCGTCATCGTCATGCCCCAGGGCGTCAAGAGCTCGTTCGCGGGCTCTGGACAGCTTCTGCCTCCGGAGACGGCCGGGACGGTGACCGGCAAGCTTGGCGATCGTGCAGGAGTGACGCCCGTCCTCACCCTGAACGCCGTTCCGGAGTTACACGGCAGGAAGGAAAACATCAGGCTGGTCGGCTACGATCCTGCGCTCGGCGGTGGCCCGTGGAAACTGTCCGATGGTCGCGAGCCGGCCGCGGACAACGAGATCGTACTCGACCGCGTCCTCGCGGACCGCCACAACTTCAAGGTCGGTGATTCGCTCGATGTCCAGGGGCTCCAGCTCACCGTCGTCGGGCTCTCCATGGAGACGAGCTCGTTCACCGGGTCCATAGCGTTCGCCCGCAAGGCCCTCGTCGAGTCGCTGGTCCTGGCGCCCGGTGGTGCGAGTTTCCTTCTGATCACGCCGGGCCCCGGCTCGAACGCCGGCGACATCATCAACGAGCTGCGGACCGTGCCGGGTACCAACGTATTACTGAAGCAGGAAGTCATCAGCAATGACAAGAAGACCCTCGCCCGCTCCATCAACCAGGTCATCTATCTGATGGTGACAGCGGCGTTCATCGTTGGAGCGCTCGTCGTCGGCATGGTGATCTACACAGCGACCATCGAGCGGCGCAGCGAGTACGGCGTGATCAAGGCGATCGGCGCGCGCAGCGGCGTACTCTACCGCGTCGTGGCGGCGCAGGCGCTCGTCGCGGCGGGCCTGGGTGTGCTCGTTGGCGTCGGTCTGGCCTTTCTGATGGGTCAGGTGGTCGCAACGTTGCGGCCCCAGTTCCTGGTGGACATCGAACGTTCGGCGATCGCCTACACCGTGGCGGCAGGCTTCATCATGGCCCTCCTGGGCGGGCTGGCGCCGGCCCGCGCCCTAGCGGGGCTCGCGCCCGCCGACGTGTTCCGGAGGTAAAGGGATGATTCGGCTCGCCCTTCGCAATCTCGTGCAGAACAAGACCCGGCTCCTCGTCTCGGTGGGCGGGGTTGGCCTTGCGCTGACGCTGGTCTTCTTCTTCGATGCCGTCTTCACGGGCGCCGCCGGCCGCCTCACTCTGTACATCGACCGCTCGGGCGCCGACGTGTGGGTCTCCCAGGAGGGCGTGCGCACGATGCACATGTCGGCCTCTTCCCTGCCGGCGTCAGTCACCGGCGAGGTTGCGGCAGTCCCGGGCGTCGAGGAAGCAATACCCATTCTCTATTCGACCGACATGATTCAAGCGAAGGACAGCGAACACATCGCCTACGTCTTCGGCCTGCCGCAGGACGCGACGTTCGGAGGACCGTGGAAGATCGTCGATGGCGCGGCAAGAGCCGGTCCGGGCGAGGTCATCATCGACCACTCGATCGCCGCCAGTGCGGGACTCCGCGTCGGCGATCGGGTCACCGTCCTCGGCCAGGAGTTGGAGATCGCCGGCCTGACCTCCGGCACTTCAAGCCTCGTCAACTCTGTGGCTTTCGTCACCATGGACGACTTCGCGCGGGCCCGGGGCCAGAACCAGGTCATCAGCTTCGTGCTGGTCAAAGTGGCGGCGGACGAATCACCGTCTGGCGTAGCGGCGCGCATCGGCCAGAACGTAGACGGCGTGACGGTCCAGACCAGCCAGCAGTTCGCCCACGAGGAGCGCAAGCTCGTCAAGGACATGAGCACCGACATCATCAACATCATGAACACAGCCGGATTCCTCACGGGTCTCGCCGTCGTCGCCCTGACCATCTACATCGCCACGATCTCGCGCCGCAAGGAGTACGGCGTCCTCAAAGCGATGGGGGCGCGCAACGGCGCGCTGTATCGAGTCGTCGTCATCCAGGCATTGGTCAGCGTCGCGCTGGGACTGTTCACGGGACTTGGCATCACGTTGCTGATCGCCGCGCTCGCTCCCCGCGTCAGCGAAAGCCTCGTGCTCACGGTGAGCCTGTCATCCTTGCTTCGCGTCACCGTCGTCTCGGCCGTGATCGCGGGCGTCGCCGCGGCGCTGCCGGCCAGCCAGCTTGCTCGTCTCGAGCCCGTGGCGATCATCAGGAGGGGTTAGCCATGAACGACAGAGGCCTCCACGTCAGCCACCTGACGAAGCGCTTCGGCGGCGGCGATACGGAGGTCGTCGCCATACGCGACGTCTCCCTCGATGTCTCCCCTGGCGAGATAGTCCTCATCATGGGCCCGTCCGGCTCCGGCAAGACGACGCTGTTACTCATGCTCGGGGCCCTGTTGAAGCCGACGGAAGGCGCCATCACGCTCGACGGCCTGGAGTTGAGCGCCCTCTCGGAAGCCCGCCTCCCCGACATCCGCATGCGCCAGTTCGGGTTCATCTTCCAGGACTTCAATCTTCTTTCGGCGCTCAACGTGCAGGACAACGTCGCCTTCGCGGCCGAGCTCGCTGGCCTCGGGCGCAAAGAAGCGCACAAGAAGGCCGCGCAGCTACTCACCGAGCTTGGACTCGGCCATCGCCTGCGCTTCGCTCCCGAGAAGCTGTCCGGCGGCGAGAAGCAGCGCGTGGCCATCGCCCGCGCCCTGATCAACGATCCAGCGCTGATCCTGGCCGATGAACCGACCGCGAACCTGGACTCCGGCCACGGTCACGAAACGATGCGCCTGCTCCGCGAGATCGCGAGCGAGCGCGGCCACAGCGTCGTCATCGTCTCCCACGACCAACGCATCAAAGACATCGCCGACCGTGTTCTCTGGTTGGAGGACGGGCGCTTCACGGATGCCGTGTCGATGGTCATCGACCCTGTCTGCGGCATGGCGCTTCAGGTCGACCGGGCCGCCGCCACGCTCGCTCACAGCGGCACGACGTACTACTTCTGCTCCAGGGGATGCAGCTGGGAGTTCCAGGAGTCCCCGGATGAGTTTGTCCGAGGCGCCGTCCCCGAGCGTGTGCGGTGAAGGCATCGACAGGAGTATGGAGTTGGAAGTGACGGCATCCTGTCGTCGGAGACAGTGAGTTGGCAAGACTCGCGGTGGCTGCAACTCCGGGTTGATGAACCGCGGCTATGCTCGCGGTAACGTCTCTGTGGCCAGTCGAGCCTCTTCTAATAACAGATAACTGTGACGCACTCGGTAACCCCGCCACTTCTGGTGCACAGCGCTCGGCGTGGAAAGACTTACGAAACAGCTCTACCGCTGAGCTACGCCGGCCGGCGATGTGAAAGCCTCGCTTCGCGAGGCGTGGGCAGCATATCGAAGGCATCCCTGCGCGACCAATCGGGGTCGATATCCACTCACTCGCGCCAGCGGACTTCGTGAGGCGCACCCGGACCCTGAGTGCGTCGATCTCGTGGCGGACGTGCAGCGCCTGCTTCGAGTTCCCGCCTTCGCTGCGAAAAATGCACAAGGGCGTGCGTTGCCCGGCGGTGCGGCGAGGCCTACGCTAACCATCGTGGGTGAGCATCTGACGTTCAGACCGGCCACCGCCGATGAATCGGATACGTTGGCGGACCTCTTCCTCGGCGTAGCGGAGCAAGAGAGTACGCGCGTAGCGATGCGCCTCTATGGATTTCGATCGCTCGAAGCTGCGCGCCCTTTCTTCCGAGCCTCCTGGCGCGCGGGCGAGAACTGGCGTGACAGTATCGTCGCTTTGAGTGCCGGGCAGATCGTAGGCGTCCTCCAGACGGGCGAGTCATCCGTGCGTCTGAGTCTCCGTCTGGGGTTAGCCGTCATCGCGCGACTGGGGCCGATCCACGCACTGCGACTGCCACGCCGGCTTCGCGTCCGTTCACGGGTGACTCCGGCGTATCCGGGTGATGCCTACGTGATCCGCGAGTTCCACGTCACTCCCGCCTGCCGTGGCCGCGGTTTCGGCGCCGAGATCCTCGCGTATGCCGAACGCGACGCGCGAAATCGCGGCTTCGATGAGATGGCGGTCCAGGTACTCACGAGCAATCCAGCGCAGCGCGCGTACAGGCGCGCCGGATTCGAGCCCGTGCTCACGCTCACCGATCCCCAGTTCCTGCGGATAACGGGCGCCGACGGGAATGTGCTCCTGGCGAAGCATCTGACCTGAGGAGCTATAGCTGGGCGCGGGGCGGTGCCTGGGGTGGTGCATCGACGCGCGCACGGCGTTCTTCACGCCACACGCGGACGATCGTCGAGGCGATCCCCCAGCCGGCGCGCACGCTGTTCACCATCGACCCGCTGACCTTCGAGCGGCCCCGGCGGCGGCGCATTCCCGTCGCCACCTGCCCGATTTCGATCTGCCGGAAGGCGGCTCGCGAGATGAGCTCCGCGGTCCATCCGTACGTGCGCTCGCGCGGGCACAGCGAACGCAGGGTCGGGCCATCGACGACCTTCAGCGACGGCAGGTCGCGCAGCGCCGCGCCCGACAGGGTGCGCAGCAACAACGTCAACAGCCGGTTGCCGAAACGCTGCTGCCAGGGCATCGACCCGGGCGCGACCTCGCCCTCGCGCACGCCGAGGACGAGGCTGGCCTCGCCGCGCTCAACGATACCGATCAGGTCTCCGAGGCGGCCCAGGTTCTCGCTGGCATCGCCGTCCAGGAACACGTACACGCTGGCGTACGGAGCCGCCCGGACACCGGCCATGCACGCCGCGCC
>DATECV010000188.1:0-5412 GCA_035286725.1 Dehalococcoidia bacterium
CTTCTCGCGATTTCGCACGCGGGGTTGGTGGGAGGGCTGCGCAGGGGCGGGCGGCGCTGACCGCGGGCCGGCCAGGGCGAGCGGCGGCGAAGCTGGGGGTCCCGGGGCTTGATCCAGTGGGTGAGGGTGGTCTAGAATCGATTAGCACTCCCGGTCGGAGAGTGCTAGATTCATGCGAAACCCCAATCAAACAAGCCATCACCCATAGCGGAGGACGAGCTGACCATGGCCAAGCAGATGCTGTTCGACGAGGAGGCCCGGCACGCGATGATGCGCGGCATCGACGCGCTGGCGGATGCCGTCAAGATCACCCTGGGCCCGAAGGGGCGGAACGTGGTGCTGGACAAGAAGTTCGGCGCGCCGACGATTACCAACGACGGCGTGACGATCGCGAAGGACATCGAGCTGGACGAGCCGTTCGCCAACATCGGCGCGCAACTGGCGAAGGAGATCGCCTCGAAGACGAACGACATCGCGGGAGACGGCACGACGACGGCGACGGTGCTGGGCCAGGCGATCGTACACGAGGGGCTGAAGAACGTGGCGGCGGGCGCGAACCCGATGGCCCTGAAGCGGGGCATCGAGGCGGGCGGCAAGGCCGTCATCGAGCAGCTGAAGAAGAACGCGAAGCCGGTGACGACGCGCGAGCAGAGCTCGCAAGTGGCGTCGATCTCGGCGGCCGACGCGGCCATCGGCGAGCTCATCGGCGAAGTGATGGAGAAGGTCGGCAAAGACGGCGTCGTCACGGTCGAGGAGTCGAAGGGCATCGCGACCGAGGTCGAGTACGTCGAAGGTATGGCGTTCGACCGCGGGTACATCAGCCCCTACTTCGTGACGAACAGCGAGAAGATGGAGGCGGATCTCGAGGAGCCGTACATCCTGATCACGGACAAGAAGATCAGCGCCGTGACCGACATCCTGCCGATGCTGGAGCGGCTGCTGCAGGTGAGCAAGAACCTGCTGATCATCGCCGACGACGTCGAGGGTGAGGCGCTGGCGACGCTGGCGGTGAACAAGCTGCGCGGGACGATCAACGTCATCGCGGTGAAGGCGCCCGGCTTCGGCGACCGCCGCAAGGACAACCTGGCGGACCTGGCGGCGCTTACGGGCTCGACCGTCATCAGCGAGGATCTGGGCCGCAAGCTGGACTCTGTGAACGTCGAGGACCTGGGCCGCGCGCGCAAGGTCATCGTCGCGAAGGAGAACACGACGATCATCGAGGGGAAGGGCAAGAAGTCGGCCGTCGACGGGCGGGTGAAGCAGATCAAGGCCGCGCTGGAGATCACGACGAGCGACTGGGACCGGGAGAAGCTGCAGGAGCGGTTGGGCAAGCTGGCGGGCAGCGTGGCGGTCATCAAGGTGGGCGCGGCAACCGAGGTGGAACTGAAGGAGAAGAAGCACCGCGTGGAGGACGCGCTTTCGGCGACGCGCGCGGCTGTCGAAGAGGGCATCGTCTCGGGCGGCGGGATCGCGCTGATCAACGCGCTGCCGGCGCTGGACAAGGTGAAGCTGGAAGGCGACGAGCAGACGGGCGTGAACATCCTGAAGCGCGCGCTGGAGGAGCCGCTGCGGCGTATCTCGGTGAACGCGGGCAAGGACGGCTCCGTCATCGTGCAGCAGGTGAAGAACCTGAAGGCGGGCGAGGGATATGACGCGGCGAAGGACGAGTTCGGGAACATGATCACCAAGGGGATCATCGACCCGCTGAAGGTGACGCGGGCGGCGTTGGAGAATGCGATCTCGATCGCGGGGATGGTGTTGACGACGAACTGCCTGGTGACGGACCTGCCGGAGAGGAACGCGGCGCCAGGCATGCCGCCCGGCGCGCCGCCGATGTATTAGGGTGTAGTTGACAGTTCGCAGTGGACAGCGGACAGATTTCAGTCCGCTGTCCACTGTGCCTTCGGGTGCTGCCCGGACGGCGGAAGGCGAGCGATGTACACGGAGAACGGGCTGCTGGTGGACCTGGGACAGATCGACCAGATCATCAAAGACGCGGATGTCTTCGCCGTGGGGTATCAGCTCTTTCCGGAGCGGATGCTGATCGACACGCGGCACGACGCGAGCGACCCGGACGGGCCGTGCGGCCTGCCTATGGTGGCGATCGTGGACCCGGTGGCGACCGTGCAGGAGCGCTTCTTCTGGCTGGGGCAGCACCGGCCGTCGCTTGGGATGCCGCAGAGCTTCATGTTCTTCCACTGGCCGCACAGCATCCGATACCTGGAGGAGAGCGGGGTGTGGGAGCGCATCCGCGCGCGGATCGTCTACTCGGGGTTCGACGGGGCGGCGGAGACGTGCGACGCGGCGCTGCAGGACCTGTACCGGCGCGAGCACGCGGCGACGGTGGACGCGATCCGCGGGGAGCGCTACCAGACGTTGTGGGCGGCGAACGAGGTCTGACGCGCATCCTTAGCGGGCGTCTCCGACGTCCGACCGATTCCCCATTAGCAAGGCGCGCTCTACAATCGACGGGTCACTTCGTGGCCCGGGGCCGACAGGTTAGAGCGTGAGTCAGATGAAACGACACTGGCTTGATCCGTCTGGTGCGGCATCTCGAACTATCCGGAGCGTTAGGCATTTGTTGTTCATGGAGGAGAAGCGATGAAGATTCGACTGCTCTTGATGCCGCTTGCCCTGGTGGCGGCGGCGACGGCCGTGCTCGCGGGCACGCCGGTGTCAGCGAAGGGCCCGACATCAGGGACCCAGGTGGCGACCGGGCTGTCGAGCCCGCGTGGCATGGCGATGGGCCCGGACGGCATGATTTACGTCGCCGAGGCGGGGCCGGGCGGCGACACGAAGATCACGGTGGACGGCGCGGAGTACGGAAACGGTCTGACGGGCCGCATCTCGAAGATCGACCCCGCGACCGGCGCGCGGACAACGGTGGTGGACAAGCTGCCATCGCAGGCGCAGCCGACGGGCGACTCGGTGGGGCCGGCGGACGTGGTGTTCCTGGGCGGAAAGCTGTACTACCTGCAGACGCACGGCGGCGCCGGCTACAGCTTCCCGGACAACCCGACAGGCATCTACCGCGTAGACGGTGACGGTTCGATCCACCTCATCGCGGACATCGGGCAGTTCAACCTGGACGACCCGATCGCCGACGTGACGAACGGCGGACAGGCCGACATCGAGGTGGGCGGGAATCCATACGCGATGATCGTGCGCGACGGGGCGTTCCTCGTGGTCGACGGGAACCAGAACGAGGTGCTGAGGGTGACGCTTGACGGCGACGTCACGCGGATCGCGGAGTTCGTCGGACACCCGGTGACGACGGGCATCGCCTCGCAGGCGAGCGGGCCGCTGTACGTGGGCGGGCTGGGCAAGTTCCCGTTCGCGCCGGACGAGGGCCTGGTGTTCAAGGTCGGCTATCCGACGGGCAACATCTCGGAGTATGCAGCGGGATTCAGCTCCGTGACGGATGTGGAGTTCGGGCCGGGCGGCCAGCTCTATGCGCTGACCTTCGCGGACCAGGACGTGGACTTCAGCAGCGGGTCGCCGTTCGAGCCGTTCACGGGCAAGATCCTGAAGGTGAACGCGGACGGGACGATGACGCCGGTCGTGGACGGGCTGACGTTCGCGACGAAGCTGATGTTCGACGGGGACACGGCATACGTATCGAACAACGGCGTGAGCATTCCGGGCGTGTTCGAGGGCGAGATCGTGAAGATCGAGAACGTCTCGTCGCTGGAGCCGCTGGCCCCCGCGCCGGCGCCGCAGCCGACGACCGCGCCAGCACCGGCGCCGACGAAGTCCGCGGGCGTGATCACGGCGCCGGACACGGGCACGGGCACGGGCACAGCCACAGGCGGCGCCTCGCTGCTGTGGCTGTTCGCGGCGCTGGGTTTGGCGGGGGTTGTGTGCACTGGCGCCGCCGTGGTCGCGGCGAAGCGCTAGGGGCCACAGCCAGAACAGGCAATGACCAGGGGCCGGCATCACGGCATGCCGGCTCCTCGTCATCACCGAGGACGGAGGCCGGATCCGCCGGAAGACCGACCCGGCGAGGGTGAGGCTGACCATACACTTCGCGCAGTCCGCGGGTTGATCTGGTGCGGGCGCGCGTTCGAACTGGTGCGCGCAGGACGTGGAATGGAGCGAACCATGGACCGGCGGATCTTTCTGTTGCTGCTGGCCGGCGTTGCGCTTGCGGCGTTGGCGACGGCGTGCGGCGGCGGGAGCCAGGCGGCGGCGAGGACACCCGCCGCTACCGCGAGCGCCGAGACGGCCACGAAGCCCGCAGCGAGCGCCACTACCAGCGTTCAGAGCGCGCCGACGCCGGTACCGGAGCCTTCGGCGACGGCCGTGGAGCAGGTGCCGACGGATACGCCCGTCGTGGCGGCGACGCCGGCGCCGACGCCCACGCAGGCGCCGCCACCACCGACGCTCCCACCCACGGGTGGGGCGGCTTCGGTGAGGATCGCGGCGATCAACACGCTGTTTTCGCCGGCATCCCTTACGGCGCCAGCGGGAGCGACGGTGACGCTGACGCTGGACAACCAGGACGCCGGGGTGACGCACGACATCGTGATCTTCGACGCGAGCGGCGGGCAGATCGGGGCGACGGACCTGGGGACGGGGCCTATCGTGCAGACGGTGACGTTCGCGGTGGGCGGGCCGGGGAACTATTCGTTCAAGTGCTCGGTACACCCGCAGCAGATGCGCGGGCTGCTGAAGGTGGAGTAGCGACGGCAGAGGGCCGGGAACCTGGAGCCGCGAACCTCGTTACCAGCGTTCGTCGGCGGGCCATTCGCCGCCCGGGTCGTCCTTGAAGATGCGGACGCGGCGGTAGGGCTCGCGTCCGGCGCTGCGGGAGACGAGGTTGTAGCGCTGGGCGAGCTGGTGCTGGAGCCGGCGGATGTAGGCGTTTTGCGGGGTCAGCTCGATCGAGGGGTCGCCCTGGTTGAGGACGGTGGTGATGGCGTCCTCGGCCTCCTGCATGGCGTATTGCACGGGCGCGCCCAGCTCCCCGCCGTCGAGTCGGCCCTGCATGGAGAAGAGACCCTGCTCCATCTGGGCGACTGTGTTGGTCTTGAGGACGTAGATGGGGATGCCGCGGGCTTCGGCATCGCGGAGCGCCTGGGGCTTGCGGCGGAAGTACGAGCGCAGCGTGATGACGGTGTCGGCGTCACGCAGCTCGTCGGCGATGGCTACGCGCGCCGCCGTCTCGCGGACCGCCTGTTCCAGCCGCTTGCGCGAGATCCCGAACGGATAGACGCGTCGAAAGGGTTGATCATCGCCCCCCGGGGCGATGGGCGCGCGCTCGGCGCGCTCGGCGCGCTCAGCGCGGTCGGCGGCAGGGGCGCGGCGGCCGGCGCCGTAGGGCAAGCGGTCGCGCTCCATTCGGAGGTCGGTAGGGATGTTGCGGGGCAGCTCGATCACGCGGATCTCGCCGGTCTCGCCGAGCTCGCGGAC